>JADLHH010000322.1 GCA_020848855.1 Anaerolineae bacterium
AAACCCCACCGGCGGACCCACCAGCCGCAACCCGTCGAGATCACGGATCAGCCCGCGCGCCTGTACATGCGAGTCGTCCAGAATCTGCGATACGGTGTTGAGCGACCCCGCCGGGATGCCCAGCGCCAGCGCCCCGGCGACCCACTCGGCGGCAGGGCGGCTCGCAAAAACCGCGTTCAGCAGCGGGATCAGCGCCGCCCGGTTGCGGACGCGCGCCGGGTTGGTGCTGAAGCGCTCATCGCTCGCCCAGCCCGGCTGCGCGATCAACTGGCACAACTGCGCGAACTGGCGGTCGTTGCCCACCGCCAGCGCGAATTCGCCGTCCGCCGCCCGGAATGTCTCGTAGGGGACGATGCTCGGATGTGCGTTGCCGTAGCGACCCGGCGTCTCGCCGGAAACCAGCGCGTTGCTGGCAACGTTCACCAGCGCCGCGATCTGCGTGTCGAGCAGGGCGATATCCAGCCGCTGACCCTCGCCCGTGCGCTCGGCGTGGCGCAGCGCCGCCAGGATTGACGCCGATGCGAACAGCCCAGCGATCACGTCGGCGATGGCGACTCCTACTTTCGACGGCTCGCCGTCCCGCGCGCCGGTGATCGACATCAGCCCGCTCATCGCCTGGATCACGAAATCGTAGCCGGGGCGCTCGCGGTACAGCCCCGTCTGCCCGAAGCCGGAGATGCTGGCGTAGACCAGCGCCGGGTTCTGTGCGCGCAGGTCGTCGTAGCCCAGCCCGAACGCCGCCATCCCGCCCGGCTTGAAATTCTCGACCACGATCTGGCTCTGCACCGCCAACCGCTGCGCGATCTGCCGCCCGGCGGCACTTTTCAGGTCGAGCGTCAGGCTGCGTTTGTTGCGGTTGACGCTCAGGTAGTAGGCGCTGCGCCCCTGCGCGTCGAACGGCGGACCCCACTGGCGCGTCTCGTCGCCGTCGCGGCTCTCCACCTTGATCACGTCCGCGCCCATGTCGGCGAGCATCATCGTGCAGAACGGACCCGCCAGCACCCGCGTGAAGTCCAGCACCCGCACGTCGGATAGTGCGCTGTTGGCGAGTGCCGCCGAGTTTTGTGGTTGCATCATGTCGCCGCGTTTCCTAGAATATCCCCCGTGCCCCAACCGGAATTCTAATCACCACGTCGTCTTTATACGAACTGGAGAGGCGAACCGCATGGATTTTTCGCATAATGATCTGCTGCGCGAACTGGTCGTCCGCGCCCGCGCTGGTGAGCGCGTCGGCTTGGTCACCGACGTGGACGGAACCATCAGCCCGATCGCGCCGACGCCCGACGCCGCCCAGGTCACCCCGCGCAGCCGCGACCTGCTGCGCCGCCTCGCCGGGCAGATCGCGCTGGTCGCCGCTGTATCGGGCAGGGCTGCCGACGACCTGAGCGCCCGCGTCGGCATCCCCGAAATGGTCTACGTCGGCAATCATGGGCTGGAGCGGATGTCAGGGGGTATAGCCGAGGCGCTGCCGGAAGCCGTCGCCGCGCGCCCGGCGCTTGAACGGGTGATCGCCGCGCTGCAGCCGCGCCTGCTGCCGGGCATGATCCTCGAAGACAAGCGCGTCACCCTGTCGCTCCACTATCGCCAGGCTGCCGACCCCGCCGCCGTCGAAGCCGCCTTCGCCCCGCTGATCGCGCAGCTATGCCGCGACGCCGGGCTGCGCTGCTTTTCGGGCAAGCTGATCTTCGAGGTGCGCCCGGCGGTCGAGGTCGACAAGGGCACGGCGTTCGCTCGCCTCATTGCCGACCACGCGCTCGCCGCCGCCGTCTTTCTGGGCGACGACGTGACCGACGCCGACGCGCTGCTCAAAGCATCCCAACTGCGCCGCGCCGGGACGTGCTACGCGCTTGGCATCGGCGTCGAATCCGACGACACGCCCGCCGTGCTTCAGGAGCGCGCCGACCTGCTCGTTTCCGGCGTTTCCGGCGTCGAAGCATTTCTGGACTGGTTTTCCAGCGCCTTGAGCGCGTCCCGTACCTGATTGTAGAACCACATCTTCACGGTGCTGCCGCGCACCTGCTCACGCAGCGCTTCCGAGCGCCGGAAGCGTTCCTCTGCCGGCATCGTCAGTGCCTGATGCAGCGCCTCGGCGGTGCTGTACACATCGTATGGCGAGATCGTCAGCGCGTGCTCGCCCAGCTCGTAAAATGCCCCGGCGTGTTCCGAAAGTACCAGCACCCCGCCGCGCTCGTTGACCAGCACCCCCTCTTTGGCGACCAGATTCATCCCGTCGGCAATCGGGTTGACCAGCAGCACGTCGTAAAGCTGCATCGCGCCGATGGCGCGGGTGTAGTTGTTGCCAATGATGATGCGCGTCGGCTCCCAGTAGGCGTCGCTGTAGTTGGCGTTGATCATCCCCGCGACCGCCGTGATCTCCTGCAGGTAGCTCTGGTATTCGGCGACTTCCATGCGCGACGGAACCAGCAGCGCCAGCATCTGCACTTTGCCGCGATGCTCCGGGTGCGCTTCCAGCAGCGCCTCGAACGCCATGAATCCGCGGAGGATGTTCTTGCTTGGCTCGATGCGATCCGTCCGCAGGATCAGCCGGTTGTCGCCGATGCTGTGCAGCAGTTGATTCTTGAGCAGCCGCGTCTGCGGGTCTTCCGCCAGCGCCTCGACCTTGTCCACGTCAATCGAGATCGGGTAGGTGTTGGCGCTGACCTTGTTCCCCTTGAACTCGATGGAATTGCGGCTCCCGTGCGAGTGCGCTTCCTCGACGTACAGGCGGCACGTCTGCACGAAGTTGAAGGCGTCGGTCTGCGTCTGAAAGCCGACCCGGTCGCTTTCCAGCAGGCTTTCGAGCAGCATCGAGCGCATTTCGGCGGGCAGCACCCGCCACGAGTCGGGACCGGGCCACGGGATGTGGACGAACGGCTGAATCTGCACGCGCCGCCCCAGCCGCTCGCGCAGGAAATGCGGCATCAGGTAAAGCTGGTAATCCTGCGGGAAGATCAGCACCGGCTGGTCGGTATCGGGGATACTGTCGGCGACCGCGTCGGCGAACTGCTTGTTGATGGCGACGTAGCCTTCGCGCCACGCTTCCCATGTCTCGCGGGTGATCACCGGCTTGCGCGGCGTGTCCCACAATTCATGCTGGATAAACCACAGCAGCGGGTTGGCGATCACGTTGTAGTACAGGCGGTAGCGCCGCCGGTTGGGGATGATCAGCCGGAGATTCATGTCGTCCAGCCGGGTGATCGTCTCGTTCTGCTGCCGCGCCCATTCGGCATCGTCCTTCGAGAGCGCCGCCGCGATCCACAGCACATCGTACTGCTCCACCAGCGCCGCCAGCGCGGTCACCAGACCTCCTTCGCCGCGCCGGGTTGCGAACGTGCCATCCTTTTTCCTGCGAAACGCATACGGTCCGCGATTCGAAACGATCACAATCAGCGGCTCATCCGGCTTGCCGCTGCTCTCCGGCGCTTTTTTCATATAGGCTTCCTCCTGTCCCCATAATAGCATACCCATATTTCTGAAAATGTTACGACGATCTCGTGAATCTGCTTATCTCCCGTTAAATTTCGTGCGGTATGATCGTGAAAATCGGAGCAGCCAGAAGCAGCAAGCTATGTGGCGGTTAATCATCCTCGGCATCGTCGTGCTGGCGGTGGCGATTTTCGGCTTCAGCCTGATCAGCGTCAGCGGCGACACCGACGTGAACGCCAGCGCCATGCTGGCGGATATCGGCGGCGACGCCAGCGGCTATGCCCGCGCCATCGAGCCGCGCGACTGGCAGTTCCCGCAGGATTTCGGCGCGCACCCCGACTACCAGACCGAGTGGTGGTACTACACCGGCAACGTCGAAACCGGGAGCGGACGGCGTTTCGGCTACCAGTTCACCCTCTTCCGCCGCGCCATCGCCCCGGTCGAAACCGACACGGATTCCGAGTGGCGCACCAACCAGCTCTACATGGCGCACTTCGCCGTCACCGACGTTTCCGGCGACCGGTTCTACCACGACGAGCGCTTCAGCCGCGCCGGGGCGGGCTTGGCGGGCGCGGAGACCGACCCGAATTTCCGCATCTGGCTGGGCGGCTGGCAGGTGGTGGGCGAGTCGCCCGACGCTTCGCAGACTTACATCACCGCCGCTACCGACTCGGTCGCGGTTGACCTCGCGCTCGCTCAAACCAAGCCGCCCGCCTTGCAAGGGGATCGCGGCTTGAGCGCCAAGAGCGCCGAGCCGGGCAACGCCAGCTACTATTACTCGCTCACCCGGCTGGCAACGTCCGGCACGATCACGATTGGCGGCGAGTCGTTCGCCGTCTCCGGCACGACGTGGATGGATCACGAGTTCGGAACCAGCGCGCTGGGCGCCGATGCGCTCGGCTGGGACTGGTTCGGCTTGCAGTTGGACGGCAACCGCGAATTGATGGTCGGGCAGATACGGCGGGCAGACGGCGACAAAGACCCGTACTTCGGCGGGCTGCTGGTCAACCCGGACGGCTCGACCGAATACCTCGCTGCCGACGCCATCACGATTCAGTCAACGGAAACGTGGACGAGTCCCCACACCGGCGCGACTTACCCGGCGGGCTGGCAGATCACGGTCGAGACGGGCGGCGACCCGCTGAATCTGACGCTCGCGCCGCAGATCGCTGATCAGGAGTTGAACGGCGGCGGCATCGCTTACTGGGAGGGCACGGTGACGATTGCGGGGGATGCGAGCGGCTACGGCTACGCCGAACTCACCGGCTATGCCGATTCGATGACCGGGCGGTTTTAGCCGCGCTCACTGCCGCGCAGACTCTTTTGTAGGGGCGTTACATGTAACGCCCGGATTTGACACCCACTCAGAGTTCTGGGATAATCTCATGAACTCATAGTTTATGATTTCTCAGCAGTGGGATGCGAAATGAAGCGGATCTACACTATTCAGGAAAACGGGCAGGTGACGCTGCCGGTCGAGTGGCGCGAGAAGTACGACCTCAAAAAGGGCGACGCCGTGACCTTCGTCGAAACCGATCAGGGCTTGCTGGTGCTGCCCAAGCAAACGCTGGTCTTCGACGCGCTCGATGAGATCGGCGAGGCGCTCAAAGCACGGCAGATTACGCTGGACGAGATGATCGAGCGCGGGCGGGGCATCCGCGCGCAAATGCTCAAGGAGCAGTACGGCATCGACGTATCCGACGATGATTAGGGTGTTTTTCGACGCCAGCGTGTTATTTGCTGCCGCGTATTCAGCGCGAGGCTCGGCACGTGATTTGATCAACCTCGCGCTCCAGGAGCGGATCACCTTCGTCGTCAGCCAGCAAGTGCTTGAGGAAACGCGCCGAAATCTCAGCCTCGACTACCCGGAGAAAGCAGCGATTCTCGACCGGATTCTTGATGAGCTTAATCCGACCATCATCCCGAATCCGACAAAGGAGCAGGTTTTAGCGGCTGCTGAGTACACGGCGCTTAAGGACGCACCGATCATCGCGGCGGCGCGAAATGCCGGAGTTGATTACCTGACGACCTACGATCGGAAGCACCTGCTTGACCCGAAGATCGTCGCCGAAAAGTCCGGGCTTTCGATTGTGACCCCAGACGTGATCGTAGGACTGTTCGAAGCTGACGAATGATCGTTAAGACGTGTCAAGTTGTTACGCTTCGCGCCTTTGCGTTAAATTCTTGCTCTTTATTCCTGCTTCGGCGGGTAGAAGTGATTCATCCCGCGCAGGATCGCCCGCGCCTCGTCCAGCGTCGCCGCGAACGAAACGTTGTTCAGCCCGTTGGGGTCGAGGCTGCGCACCGTGTTGTACACGGTCTTGATCAGCGGACTCGCGCCGACCACCACCACCGGTCCGCTGCCGCCTTCGCCCATTCGGAGCATCTTCTTCGCCTGCTCGAACGCGGCGGGCGAAAACAGCGTGCCGCCGGGGAAGTTCACGCCCTTGCGCACGTCGATGATCGCCGCGATCTCGCGGTCGGCGCTGTCGGTGATGCGCTTGACCTTCGTCATCGTCGCGTCGAGTTCGTCCCACGTCCACTGCTGCCCGAATTCGCACAGCATCACCGTATCGGTGTCGTTATCCCAGTACAGCTCAATCCCCATCGTACAGGCTCCTGATTTCGACGTGCCCGGCAGCCGCCGATTTTATCATTGTCGCCGCGCGCTGATAAGTTTACGCGCGGCGGGGCGAAAGGGTTGCGCGGCAACGCACATTGAATCCTGTGCGCCAGGTGGAGAGTCGGCGGGATAAGACCGAGTGATTTTCACCACAGAGGGCACAGAGATCGCAGAGAAACAACTCTGTGTCCTCTGCGGTCTCTGGGGTTGGATTTTGGCTCACGCCATCTCGACGATGTCGTCCATCATGGCGTGGAATTCGGGGATGGTCAACTGCTGCTTGGCGTCGCTCATGGCGACCGGCGGGTTGGGGTGGACTTCGACCATCAAGCCGTCCGCGCCCAGCGCCCGCGCCGCTCGCGCCAGCGGCTTGGCGATATCCCGCCGCCCCGACGAGTGCGAAATGTCCACGATCACCGGCAGGTGCGATTCCTGCTTCAGCACGGCAATGGTGCCCATGTCGAGCGTGTTGCGCGTCCACTTCTCGAACGTGCGCACCCCGCGCATGATCAGCATCACGTTGGGGTTGCCGCTGCTCACGATGTACTCGGCGGCATACAGGAATTCTTCCATCGTCGCCGCCAAGCCGTTCTTGAGGATCACCGGGCGGTCGATCTTGCCGAGCGCTTTGAGCAGGAAGCTGTTCTGCATGTTGCGCGCGCCCACCCAGAACACATCGACGTAATCCATCATCATCGGAATCTGGCTCAAATCCATGATCTCGGTGACCACGTACAGGTTGTACTTGTCCGCCACCTGCCGCGCGATCTGCAAGCCCTGTTCGCCCAAGCCCTGGAATTCATAGGGCGAGGTGCGCGGCTTGTACGCCATCCCGCGCATCAGCCGCACGCCGCGTTCCGCCAGCGCCGCCCCTACTTCGTCGATCTGCTCGAAGCTCTCGACCGCGCACGACCCGGCGATCACGCTGAAGCCGCCCGCGCCGATCTCGTAGCCGTCGGGCATCCGAATCACGGTGCGCTCGTCCGGCGACTTGCGCTGCACGCGAATCTTGGCGCGCGCCTGCGTTTCTTCCATTTCCAGCGAGGCACGGAAGATTTCGCGGAACAGCGCCTTGATCGTCTCGTTGCTGAACGGACCCTTGTTCGCCCGCTCCAGCGCCGTCAGCATCTCGGCTTCGCGCGACGGGTCGTAGTGCGAAACGCCCATCTGGGTGTGCAGTTTGCCGATTTCGCTGACCACCCGTGCGCGGCGCGTCAGCAGCTCCAGAATTTGCATGTTGATATCGTCGACCTGCGCCCGCAGCTCAGCAATGCTGTTTTCGTCGGACATTCCCAACCCTCAGTTTTTTAGATAGCGATCTTCGAGCGGCTGATTATACTCGCTTTGCCGCGCCGCAAAAACAGATCGTCCGATATACGATGTGGTGAAAACGGGGATGTGTAGGGGCAGACACACGGGTCTGCCCACTCTCAGGGCGAACACTTGGGTTCGCCCCTACAAAATGGTGTCAGCTTATCTACCGTATCGCCCCGTGCGGCAGCAGCGCGTGGACGCCGACCACTACATCGACGATCTGCGTGATGCGCAAGTCAACCGCCACGCTCGCCAGCGCGATCGCGTCCACCCGTGCGATCTGGTAGTGCGACTGCATCAGCGTGAACATGGCGTCCAGCGCCGCATACGTCGCGTCGTCGAGCGTATCGCCCAAGCCCATCGTCACCCAGCCCGCCGGCGTCCGCGCGATTGGCGTCTTGAGCGGGAAATCGTCGTGCAGCGTGAACGTCAGGTCGACCTGCTCCATCGGGCATTCGATGGCGATCCCACTGACTTCGCCGTCGCCCTGCGCGCCGTGACCGTCGCCCGTCGAGAATAGCGCGCCCTCGACGGGGATCGGCAGGTAGAGCGTGCTTCCCGCGACCAGTTCCTTGCAGTCGAGGTTGCCGCCCCAGATGCGCGGCGGGATGGTCGTATGCCTGCCGGGGTCGGGCGGGGGCATTCCCATCACGCCCATGAACGGGCGCAGCGCGACGCCGTGCCCGTGCTGGTTGCACCCGGTCATCGTCTCGATGTCGAGCGCCCAGGTGTGGACGGTTCGCTCATTCAGCATGTTGTAGCGCTCGTTGAACGGCGTTTTCCAGCCGCCCGCGAAACACACCCCCCACTCGCCCGGCACGATGGCGTTGATCTGCACGGCGAGCGTCATGCCGGGGTGCGCACCGCGTATGGCAATCGGACCGACCAGCGCGTGCCCCGTGCCTTTCTCGGCGGGGTCGTAGCTGGGGAAGCGCGCGCCGACGGTGGGGTCATTGCCCGGCGGCGGTTCCGTCCGCCAGCCGCCTTCCGGCGTCCGGTAGATCACCGAATCGCCGGGGTCGATGGTCAGCACCGGCTCCATTTCCGGCGAGAAATAGCCGTGCAGCGTGCGCAGTTCGGGTTCGAGTGTGTGCGTTTGGGGCATCCTTTTTTCCTGTAGAAACTGTAGGGGTATGCCCTCGCCATACCCCTCTTGGCGTTCTTGGCGTCTTGGCGGTTCAAATCAATATGTGATATCCACCGATTTTCCGCTCGCCGACGATGCGGCAATCGCGTCACAGATCACGGCGTTGCGGTAGCCGTCCTCGAAGGTCGCGCCATACGGCTCAACCGGCTTATCGTTGACCACCGCGTCGAAGAAGTGGTGGAATTCATGCACGAACGAATGCTCGTAGCCGATGATGTGTCCTTCGGGCCACCAGTTGCTGATGTACGGGTGGCTGGTCTCGGTGATCAGCGCCGTGTGGAAGCCGCGCGTCACCTGCGGCTGCTCGTCCTTCCAGTACACTTCCAGCTCGTTCATGCGCTCCATGTTGAAGCGCAGCGTGCCGTTCTCGGCGTTGATCTCGATCACCTCGTAGTTCTTGCGCCCCGACGCGAAGCGCGTCGCTTCCAGCGTGCCCAGCGCGCCGTTCTCGAACTCCACCAGCGACACGAAGGCGTCGTCTACTTCGACCTTGCCGCGTCCGCCTTCCGGCAGCGGGCGCTCGTCGATGAACGTCTTCATCATCGCCATCGTCCGCTTCGGCTCGCCCACCAGAAAACGCGCCAGGTCGATGATGTGCGCGCCCAGGTCGCCCAGCGACCCGCTGCCGGCGACGCTTTTATCGAGCCGCCACACGCGCGGGAAATTCGGGTCCATAATCCAGTCTTGCAGGTAGATCGCCCGGAAGTGGTAGATGCGTCCCAGCTTGCCTTCCTCGATCAGCTTACGCATCTGCATGACCGCCGGCACGAAGCGGTAATTGTGCGCCACCATGTGCTTGACGCCCGCCGCTTTGACGGCATCCCACATCATCTTGGACTCTTCGGCGGTGCGACCGAGCGGCTTCTCGCAGAACACGTGCTTGCCCAGCTTCGCCGCCGCGATGGTCGGCTCGGCGTGAACGTCGTTGGGACCGCCGTTGTCGAACACCTGCACGTCCGGGTCGTTCACCAGATCGCGCCAGTCGGTGTAGTATTTCTCGAATCCGTAGCGCCTAGCGGCTTCGGCGGTCGCGCTTTCGGTGCGCCCGGCGACTGCCACCAGCCGGGGGATGGCGACCGGCGGGTACATCATGTACGGCAGCTTCTTGAGCGCGTTGGCGTGCGCCTTGCCCATGAAGGCATAGCCGAGCATCCCGACGCCAACGGTCGGCGCTTCCTTCTCGGCTTTCGGTCCCGCCATCGAGGTAAAGCCGGTTTGTTCAGTCATGAAGGTTTCCTTTCAGCGAACGGCGATTGGCTATCAGAGCGTGTTTGCAAAAGCACAGGTTTACCCCCTCAACCAAACCCTTCCCCCCCGAATTCAGGGGATAATGGCTAAGAACACCGCGCTGCACCC
>JADLHH010000323.1 GCA_020848855.1 Anaerolineae bacterium
CCGCGCACCTGCAGGGCGTGGATGCGCCTATCCACACGGACAGGCGCGGGCGCGAAGTCTACGACTACACGGAGCACGTGCTGAAAGTGCTGGAGCACCTGGGCATTGACGTGCTGATCCCCATCGGCGGCGACGACACGCTCGGCTATGGCGAGCGGCTGTCGCGCGTAGGGGCGCGGGTCATCGGCATCCCAAAGACGATGGACAATGACGTGTACGGCACCGATTTCTGCATCGGCTTCTCGACCGCCGTCACCCGCAGCGTGGAGTTCATTCACGCGCTGCGCACGTCCGCCGGGTCGCACGAGCGCATCGCCGTCGTCGAATTGTTCGGGCGCAACTCCGGCGAAACGTCGCTGATCGCGGCGTATCTGGCGGGCGTTGACCGGGCGCTGATTTCCGAAGTGCCGTTCGATATCGAGAAGCTCGCCCACTTGATCGCCGATGACAAGCATTCGAACCCCAGCAATTATGCCATGCTGACGGTTTCGGAAGGCGCGCACCCCATCGAGGGGCAGATTGTCGAAGGCGGTCCCGAAGACGCTTTCGGGCACAAGAAGCTCGGCGGCATTGGGCAGTACGTTGGCGACACGCTGAAGAAGCTGACGGGCAGCAATGTCATTTACCAGCAGCTTGGCTACCTGATGCGCGGCGGCGCGCCCGATTCGCTCGACCTGATGGTCGCCGCGAACTTCGCCCACATGGCGATGGGCTTGGTCGAACGGGGCGAATCCGGGCGGCTGGTGTGCCTCCAGCGCGGCGTTTACAGCGACGTGCCGATTTCGACCCTGGTGCAGGGCAAGAAGCGCGTGAACGTGCCGGAATTGTACGATGTGGACTGCTATCGTCCGCGCGTCCGGCATGTGCTGGGGATGCCCATGTTCCTGACTTAGCGCGGCGATGGTGTCTGTAGTTCAAGTCGCCGCTTCTATGAACGCACGACCGGTAAGAATAGCCCTGGAATTGTAGGAACAGCGACTTATGACAACCAAACGTCTCGCCGTCATGACCAGCGGAGGCGACGCACCGGGGATGAACGCCGCGATACGGGCGATTGTGCGTATTGCGCTCAATCGCGGCGTTGAAGTCTTCGCCATTTACGAAGGATATCAGGGGCTGATCGACGACGGCTGCATCCGCAGGATGACCTGGGATTCAGTCGGCGGCATCCTGCATCGCGGCGGAACCGTGATTGGCACGGCGCGCTGCGACGAATTCCGCACACATGAAGGGCGGCGCGTTGCCGCCCTCAACCTGCTCAAAAACGGCATCGACAACCTGATCATCATCGGCGGCGACGGCAGCCTCACCGGGGCGAACCTGTTCCGGCAGGAATGGCGCACGCTGCTCGCGGAGCTGGTCGAGGCGGGCGAGATCACGCAGGAGATGGCGGACAACCATTCCCAACTGACCATCGTCGGGCTGGTCGGCTCCATCGATAACGACATGTTCGGCACTGACATGACCATCGGCGCGGATACGGCGCTGCACCGCATCACCGAAGCGGTGGACGCCATCAGCAGCACCGCCGCCAGCCACCAGCGCACGTTCGTGGTCGAGGTCATGGGGCGCAACTGCGGCTATCTGGCGCTGATGGCGTCGATTGCTACCGGCGCGGACTGGGTGCTGATCCCCGAAAGCCCGCCGGACATCGACAACTGGGAAGCCAAAATGATCGCCGACCTCAAGGCGGGGCGCAAGGCGGGACGACGCGACAGCATCGTGATCATCGCCGAAGGCGCGCACGACCGCGACGGCAACCCAATCGACAGCGCCCACGTCTGCAAGGTGCTGGAAGACAACCTGCACGAGGAAGTCCGCGTGA
Source organism: Anaerolineae bacterium (assembly GCA_020848855.1). Next base: position 1,826 of record JADLHH010000323.1, read on the forward strand.
CGGTGCTGGGGCACGTCCAGCGCGGCGGGTCGCCGAGCGCCTTCGACCGCAACCTCGGCACATTGATGGGCAACGCGGCGGTGGAAACCGTCCTGAACGCGACGCCGGATACCGAGCCGGTGCTGATTGGTATGCGCAACAACCGCATGGTTCGCTCACCGCTGATGGACTGTGTCGAGAAAACCCACGCCGTCGCCGCCGCTATCGCCGCGAAGGATTACGACCGGGCGATGGATTTGCGTGGCAGCAGCTTCAGGCAGGGTTTCCGCACGCTGCGCACGCTGCTGCGCTCCCTGCCCCACGAGCCGACTCCCGGTCAGAAACGGCTGCGGCTGGCGGTGATGAACTCCGGCGCGCCCGCCCCCGGCATGAATACGGCGATCCGCACGGCGGTGCGCATCGGGCTGGATCAGGGCAACATCATGCTCGGCGTCACCAACGGCTTTCAGGGGCTGATCGATGGCAGCATCCGCGAAATGGACTGGATGAGCGTCAACGGCTGGGCGTCGATGGGCGGCTCGGAACTCGGCGCGAACCGCGAAGTGCCCACCGGGCGCGACCTGTACGCCATCGCCCGAACCATCGAAAAGTTCGACATTCACGGCTTGCTGATCATCGGCGGGTGGTCTGCCTATCAGGGCGCGTACCAGCTTTACCGCGACAAGGATAACTTCCCGGCGTTCAACATCCCCATGATCTGCCTGCCCGCGTCAATCAACAACAGTCTGCCCGGCTCGGAACTCAGCATCGGCGCGGATACCGCGCTGAACAACATCATGTGGGCGGTCGACCGCATCAAGCAGTCGGCAATTGCCCAGCGGCGCTGTTTCGTGGTGGAAGTCATGGGGCGACACTGCGGCTATCTCGCGCTCATGAGCGGCTTGGCAACCGGCGCCGAGCGCGTCTATCTGAACGAGGAAGGCGTCACCCTGCACGATCTTCAGGTCGACCTCGACAAGCTGATGACCGGCTTCCGAAGCGGCAAGCGGCTGGGGCTGATCATCCGCAATGAGAACGCCAACCCGATCTACACGTCAGGCTTTATGGCGGCACTGTTCGAAGAGGAAGGAGGCGGCTTATTCGACGTCCGCCAGACGATTTTAGGACACGTCCAGCAAGGCGGTGACCCGTCGCCGTTCGACCGCATTCAGGCGACCCGGCTGGCAGCCCGCTGCATCGAATTCCTGATCGAGAACGCCCACTCGGACTCGCCGGAAAGCGCGTTCATCGGCATTGAATCGGGCGGAATTCAGATACACGGGATCGAAGAGATGGCACGCATGGTCGACCAGACCCACCAGCGCCCGAAAAAGCAGTGGTGGCTGGACCTGCGTCCCATCGCAAAAGTCCTTGCCCAACCGGCGCCAGAGGTCACGCCGGACGCAAGCCGGCTTGAAACCGTCAGCCCATAAGCAATTGGGGCTGGCTCCACCCAAAAGAGCCTTTTTTGGCACACGAGGTTGAAGGATGAACCATGAACCTCGAAACAAAATATCTCCATTTATCGCTGCGATCACCGCTGGTCGTCTCGGCATGTCCGCTTTCGAAAGAACTGGATAACGTCCTGCGGATGGAAGACGCCGGCGCCGGCGCGGTCGTGCTGTATTCGCTGTTCGAGGAGCAGGTGCGCGTCGAACGGCAGATCGTCGACTACTACAAGTCGCATCCCACGGCGACTCCGGCGGACGCGCTGGCGCTGTTCCCGGAACGCAAACAGTTCCACGCCGGGCTGGACGATTATCTGGAACACATCCACCGCTGCAAATCCGCCGTCGCCATCCCGATCATCGCCAGCCTGAACTGCCAGACGCTCGGCAACTGGACGGACTTCGCCCAGAAGATCGAGCAGGCAGGCGCGGACGCGCTGGAACTGAACATCTATCACATCCCGACCAACATGGATCAGTCGGCAGAGCAGATCGAAGCCATCTACCTGACTATACTGGGGATCGTCCGGTCGGCAGTCAAAATCCCGGTGGCGGTCAAGCTCAGCCCGTATTTCACCAATCTGGCGCATCTGGCGCGGCAGCTCGACACCGCCGGGGCGGACGCCCTGGTGCTGTTCAACCGCTTTTACCAGCCGGATTTCGACCCGAAGACCCTGAATCTCCTGTCGGACATCCCACTCGGCACACAGGCGGATTCGCGCCTGCCGCTCCACTGGATCGCCATCCTGTACGGCTACGTCCGGGCGGATTTGGCGGCGACGGGCGGCATCTACACCGCCGAAGACGTGGTCAAGATGCTGATGGTCGGGGCGAAAGTCACGCTGCTGGCATCGGTGCTGATCAAGCAGGGCATCGACCAGTTGCGGGTGATCGACGACAAACTGCGGCGGTGGCTGGACGAGAACGATTACACATCGCTGGCAGGTCTGCACGGCATCCTGCGACAGTTCCACAGCAGGAACGCCAGCACGTTCGAACGCGGAGCCTACCTGCGCGCCATCATGTCCGACGAGCCGGGCAGCAAGTAGGGCGGCGCTCCCGGCTCAACCCACCTCGCGGTCGAGCAGCTTTCTGACCAGCGGGTGACCGAATACGCCGATATTTTCCGCGACCAGCCAGGCATCCTGCTGGTTGGGCTTCAGCACGTGCGCTGTGACGACCAGCTTCGGAAGCTGCGGCGTGGGCAGCGTGCCGACGGCATAAGTCTGCCTCACGACGCGGTCAGCTTCTTCAAACGACATCGGCGGCAGCATACTGATGATCTTGTACGTCTGCCGCTGGAATTCCTGCGCTTCCGGCTCAAGCAGTATCTGCGCCCGCAGCCTGCCCAGTTCGGCGCCGAGATACGCCGACCAGATATGGATCGCCCGTCGGTCGCTCGCCTCGCGGGTGAGCGTTTTCATCAACCGCGACCGAAATCCGTAGTCCATGCGGTACAGCCGGGCTATCGCGTCGAGGATATTCTGGTTGATGGTGAGGATCGAGTCCAGCGCAGCTTCCGCCACGCTGCAGCGCCCGACGAAATAACCCTCGAAGCCGGTTCCTGTCTCGAAATACGGGTTGCTGTGCTTGCGCACGGTTTCCCACGCGAGATAGGACTTCTCCATATAGTCGTGGCTGACCTGCTGGTCGATGTGCAGCCCGTTGATGTACAGCCAGGTGTAAAGCGTTCGACCAAACGGCACTTCGCTTTTGACTGTGATAGTTCCGTGCATCCTCTACTTCAGAGCATACGCCCGGTAGTGACGCGCCGGCAGCGCACGAAAAGAACGTTGTCTGCGCGCCAATTAATGGTGTACTCCCTTTCGCGGCGCGGCGTCAAGCGGCTTTACTCCTGACATGACATGAGGGTTGTCACCACTGAGCCGCCCGCTTCACGCCCCGGTTTCGGCAAAAAGCTGCCAGATTCCCGCTAAAACCGCTTACAATAGGGTGACATGAAACAGGTTTCCCTTATGAAGGATGACGATATGGCTGGAAACAGGCGCTGGTTCGTGGCGCTGCTGCTGGCAGCGCTGGTATTCGGGATTGCGGTTGGAGCCGCCGCGCAGGGCGACAGCGACGGCACGCTCGTATTCGGGCAGCCGCTCCCACAGCAGATCGAAGCGGGGCAAATCCTCAATTACGACTATACGCTCGCCCAGCCGAGCAACGTCACTATTCAGGCGCTTGGCGACACCACTCAGCCGACAATCGCCATCCTGCGCGACGGCGTGACGCTCGCCCAGCAGGTGAACGCCGAAGGCAGCCTGACTGTTGCGCTCAGCGCGCTGCTGGATGCCGGCACGTACACCGTCCAGATCGACTCGGCGAACAAGAGCGCCGGGCTGGTCGTCGTCTTCGTCGTGAATGAAACACCCATGACCACCACCGCCATCACCCCCGGCACCCCGGTAAACGGCGCGGTCGATACCGGCTCACCGCTAGCGCTGTACACCTTCACGGCGCTGGCGGAATCCGCCCTGCTCTATGTCGAAAGCGGCGCGCCGTCGAACGGCGTTGGGGTGCGCGTCGTCAATATGACCACCGGCGCGGAAAGCGCGCAGGTCGCGCCCAGTCTGCTTGGCGCCCGGCTGCGCATCCCGGCGGGCAGCGACGCTTATCAGGTCGAAGTGCGTAACGACGACGCCAGCAGCAGCACCGCCTTCACGATCTGTCTGGCGAGCGTCAGCACCGGCGGCTGCGAAGTAGGCGCAGCCGTCACGCAGCCCCCGGTCGTCACCGAGGAAGCGCCGGCGTTCATCCCCTGCACGATCACGCCTTCAGCGGCAGACGGGTTCAACATCCGCCAGTCAGCGAGCACCACGGCGCGGATCGAGACCGCTTTAGCCGCCGGCTCGTCCGCCGACGTGATCGGCATCTCGCCGGATGGTCAGTTCTATAACGTCCTGCATCGGGGCTATAACGGCTGGGTCGCCGTCTCGGCGGTCATCAGCGCTGGCAACTGCGGCACGGACACGATCCTGATCATCAACCCGCCGCCGGTCATTCCTGAGACCGAACAGCAGCAGCAGCTCGCCCCCCCGCCGACCGCCGCGCCGCCCGCTCAGCCGCCGCAGCAGAGCGGCGCCTGCCTGCTCACGCTCACGGGCGACCAACTGGTCTACACGACCCCGATTGCCCAGGCGGACTACATTTACGATCAGGTGCACCCCGGCTACGAGTTGATCCCGACCGGGCGGCTGGCGGATAACACCTGGTGGAAGACGAATTATCTCGATTCGTGGATTCAGACGAGCGTGTTCGGCACAACCGTGCAGGTGAGCGGGAACTGCGCCGGGCTGCCGATCGTTTCGCCGTAACTGCTTCGCTTTCCCCTCAACCCCTAACCCCTTCTCCCACACAGGTGGGGAGAAGGGGAACCAAGCCCCTCTCTCCGCTTGCGTGGGAGAGGGGCAGGATGCGTTAGCATCCGGGGTGAGGGGTTATATTCATGCCCCGTACTGCGCGTCGAGAAACGCCGCCACCCATGCCAGCGACGCGTTCCAGTTGATCGCCACTTCATTGGTCGAATACGAGCCGATGTCATCGATATAGCGCTTCGCCGTCGGGCGCGAAGCAATTTCCGGCGCTTGCGACGGCGGATCGGCGGGACGGGCGTTCGGTCCGCCTGCCAGCGAGCCGGGCGCGACCGGCGGATAGTGGATCGCCGGACGATCCGCCCAAAAACGGTGATGCGGGTGCCGCATGGCATATGTCCCGTAACCGGCAACGAAGCTGAAGTTCAGCCCGTTGCGCCCCAGTACATAATCCATTGTCTCGACCGCCGCGTCGAGATAGCGCGCGTCGCCCGTCAGCCGGTAGGCGTATGCCATCACCATGCCGTTGTTGAGCAGGTACGAGTTGTTGCCCCACGAGTAGCCGGTCGGCGGCATCGCCACACGGTAACCCTCGCCCGCCGTCACCGCTGCGTAGTGATCGGCGATGCGGATCAACAGATCGCGCACCGTCGTCTGCTCGTCAGCGCTCAGCCGTTCCGCGTGCAGCGCCAGCGTCAGCGTCCCCGCGATACCTACGTCGCCCCAGGTGAGCGCTGTCTCCTGCCCTTCGGCGAACTGCCCGGCAAAGTATGGTGACGCCGCCAGGTAATCATGATACGCCTGCTCGCCGGTTGTGACGTAAAGCTCTGCCGCCGCCCAGAAGAATTCGTCCTCGACATTGCCGTCGCCGTAATCCCCGCCGCCAACGGCGTTGCCCGGGATGCTGCCGTAGGTGAAGATCGGGTTGTCGTTGGCGGCTTGCCACGCACGCTCGGCAGCCGTCAGGCAGCGGTCAGCAAACGGCGCATCCAGTTCCCGCCACAGCCGGGCACACTGCGCCGCCGCCGCCGCGAGGTTGAGCGTCGCTGCCGTGCTGGGCGGCATCAGGAAGCGCTCCTGAATCGAGCGCATGGGGCTGATCGGCATCGCATCCCACTTGAGCGAGTGCAGCTTGTGGAACGCCATCCCCGCCTGCGGCTGCCCGTCGGGCACCTGCATCGCCATCAGGAATTCCACTTCCCACCGGGCTTCGTCGAGGATATCCGGGAAGCCGTCGCCGCTTTCAGGAATATTCAGCGCGCCATCGCCAAAAGCCGCCGGGTTGAACTCATAGCTGTTCATGAGCTGCCAGACGGAAATGCCGCCGTTGACGACGTACTTGCCGTAGTCGCCGGCGTCGTACCAGCCGCCGCTGGCGTCGATGGTGTAGTCGCAGCCTTCCCAGAAACGACCACTCGAATCCAGCCCACGGAAACAGGTAACGCTGTGGTCGCCGGGATGCCCATCCGGGCGTGCCCACTGCCCGGCGTGCTGCGGGTCAAGCTCGATGCCACTGCGGTTCAGGTAGAAATAGCGCAGCGCATCGACCGCCAGCGATTCGTAAATATCGCTGCCGATGGTGAATGGCACGCTGGACGCGCCGCCGACCTTCATCACGTAGCGCCCCGGCGCGGTTACGCCAGAAAAGTCGATCAGGCGAACAAAATCGCCCGACGCCATATCGCGGAAGCCGGGCTGCGTCTGCCCGGACGCGACCGTCGCGCCGCTCGCCTCGTCGACCAGCAGCCACTCAAAAGTCTGGCTGGTCTCTTGTTCGGTGGGGTACACGGCAATCTTGACGCCATTCGGGAAATAGCCGGTCTGGTTGACGCTGACGAATTCAGCCGGCGGCATATCCTGCGCCTGAACGGCTGCGCCGAGCAGCAGGAGCAAGCAAAGTCCGCAAACCAGCAATAGTTCCATCAAAATACTCCTTCAAAGCCCGCCCATAAGTGGGAGCGTTCCCATATTCATTATAACTATAACGCGGTTACGGGCATCTGTCGCGCCTATATGAGTATTGTCCTAACCTGATCCGTGCAATTCGGACTTTCTTCTCCGGCGTTATTCCGGTATTGTGGAGAGAAGGAAATTGGATTCACACGGGCAAAGACCGTTGGTAATACCGTTGCATCGTAAATTGTTGAACGGGTGCCGCCGCCTCCTGGCGGGCATCTACGCGAACTGGGGCAGCACGTACCTTACACGCAGTGAAAATGAACGTGCGCTTCGCGTCTGCACGCGGGCGATCCGTCTGAATTCCGATCTGGTCGAAGTCTACAACACACGTGGACGCGCCCGCTACCGCCTCCACGATTATGTGGGGGCGATCCACGACTACAGCACGGCGATGCGGCTTGGATGCCACACCGCCGAAATTTTCCTGCATCGTGGTCTCGCCTATCACGCAAGTGACATGGTCAACGACGCCCTCAGCGACCTGAACATGGCAATCTACCTGGACCCGAAGCAGCCCGGCGCTTATTACAGCCGGGGGCTGGTGAGCGAATTACAGGGCAACCTGTGCGCCGCCATTGCCGACTACACCCAGGCGATTCACCTCAACCCGGAGATCGAAGGCGTGTATACCTGTCGCGCCAGCGCCCGCGCCAGCCGCGGCGACGTTTCCGGCGCAATTGCCGATTTACAGCACTATCTGGCGCTCGGCGGCGGTATTCGGCATGGTGATCAATCCGAGATCGAAGCGATGATCGCCACGCTGAAGTCGCAGCTTGAGCAGCGAAATTCTCACTAACACTCTGCTGCCACCCGGCAGGCGCACCATAGGCAATTCCAGCTCCCGATTTGTTGTCTCGTTTGGCACTTGACCACTCCGGCGGACTGCGCGAAGATACCCGTAGTTCTACAGGAGGCGTGTACTTGAAAATCGGGGTGTTGGCGCTGCAGGGCGCGTTCATCGAACACGAAAAAATGCTGCGCTCGCTCGGCGTGGAAGTCGTTGAAGTGCGGCTGCCGGAACAGCTTGAAGGGCTGGACGGCTTGATCATCCCCGGCGGGGAAAGCACGACCATCGGCAAACTGGCGACCGCGTTCGGCTTGATCGAGCCGCTGCGCACGTTCGCCCAGACCACGCCGACGTGGGGCACATGCGCCGGGATGATCTTTCTGGCGTGCGATATCGGCATTGACCGTCAGCCGATCCTCGGCGTGATGGACATCGATGTGAATCGTAACGCTTTTGGACGGCAGATCGACAGCTTCGAAGCTGACCTGGACATCGCGAGGCTCGGCAATCCGCCGTTCCACGCCGTGTTCATCCGCGCGCCCATCGTCACCGAAGCGGGCGCAGGCGTTGACGTGCTGGCGCAGCTACCCGATGGGCGGATCGTCGCCGTGCAGCAGGAACACCTGCTGGCAACGGCATTTCACCCTGAATTGACGGGCGATTCTCGCTTGCACGCCTATTTTCTGGACATGATCCGGCAGCGAGCGTAAATCTCATGAAAATTACCGTTTGCAAACGGTGACTTCATGCTACAATACGCGCGCTTTACGCTACAATGGCTTCAATATCCGTTTACATTCCTGGCGGGTGAACGAACATGACCAACTACGGATTCATCATGAACGACGTGAATTACACTGACGACGATGAGCTGGTCGAGGATGATTTCGAGAATATGGACGACTACGAAGAAGTTGAAGAAGACTTCGACGACGACTACGAAGACGAAGAGTACGACGACCTCGACGAGGATTTCGACGAGGACGAGGAGTACGACGACTACGAAGACGAATACGAGGATGACGAGGACTACGATGACGATTACGACGACGACGACGATTACGACGACGACGATTATTAGTCGCCTTCGGTTGTATGCGTAGCTTGCTCGTCATCTTCCTGTGGATCGCGCTGGCGATGCACCAGCCAGGCAGCGGCGTTCTCGCGCAGGATGAGACACCGCCCCTCGGAACCATCGGCGCGCTTGAGGCAGGCGACTTCCGCGCTCTGGCGGTAACTGCCGACGGTGACCGCCTGCTGGTCGCCGATGCCGTCAACCAACAGGTACGGGTCTACGATTTCACCGATCCGGCTGCTCCTGCGCTGCTTTCGACATTCGACGTCAGTGGCACGCCCGTCCTGCTGGCGGGTGGCGACGGCTACGGTCTCGTCGCCGAGACGACTGATGGTGAAGCTGACGCTTTCGAAGTTGTCGCTCCCATTCTCCCCGGTACGCCTTACGCGACCGGCATCTATTTCGACATCCCCAAAAACCCGCGCGCGCTCGCCCTGTCCCCGGATCATCGCTGGGGTATCATCGTCGGCGCGCGCGGCTATGTGCTGCTTAGCATCAACGCGCCCGACGATATCGAATCGATACCGGTGGACGAGCCGATAGTGGACGCCGCGCTTTCCGATGCCACCGCCTACCTGCTGCGCGATGGCGTGCTGGAAACCGCCCCGCTCGGCGCGCTCCAGGCGATTCAGGCGGCGAGCGTGCTGGCGCTCGACGGCACGGCGTCGCTGGTGCGGCTTAACCCGGATGCGAGCGAAGGCGTCGTCGTCCTGGACGATACCCGCCTCGTCTTCTTCGACCCCGGCTCGTTGGAGCAAACTGGCGAGTTCAGCGTCGAGGGCAGCCCCATTACCGACATACGCTTCCTCAGCGACGGCACGAACGAATATCTGGTGGTCACGCAGGTGGACTCGAACACGATTGTCCTGCTCGACGCCAGCGACCCGCAGAGCGTCCAGGCGCTGCCCAGCGTCGAGCCGCTCGACAACCCGGTGCAGGCGCTCACCGTCTTCGAGCGCTTCCTGATCGTCACCGACGGCGCGACGATTCGCATCCTTTCCACCTAGCTTTTTAGGGGTTGTCACTCCTTCAAAATCGGTGTACATTTGACTTGTCGGGCGGAGTCTCGCCCGCATTTGACCGTTCTAGTAAGTGAAGGTCTCAATGATCGCAGGCAGTACTAGCGAACAGCCGCCCTCATTATCTGGCGGCGATAACGTTCGCCTGCGCTAATCCCCGCGCGACCGGTTTGGTCGTCTGCGTTGTACACCGGGGGTTGCGCGGCACGTTATTGCCGACCCTGCCCGTCAGGGAAACCCCGGATAATGTAAGCCCCTGTTCCAAACGACAACCCAATAGCCGAACCGATAAATGGTCTCTATTTATCGGACTGTCTCTTTGGAGGGGAATATGTACAACGATCTGCTGCTCAATCGCCTTGTTGCCCCGGTTGATAGCGAGGATGAGCAAATCCAGGATTTGATCGACGAGATCGAGGAACTGGACAGCCTGCTCAGCCCCGAAGCGCAGGAATTGATCCGCGATTTGCGCCCGTACATCGTCACCGACGACGTGTACGAGGATATCGACGAGCAGGCGACTTTCGGCGAGCGCATCGCCGACCGCATGTCGACCTTCGCCGGTAGCTGGAAATTCATCATCTTCTTTGTGGTCATTATGATCGTGTGGATCGGCGCAAATGCCTATATGGGCACGCGCGCCTTTGACCCGTTCCCGTTCATTCTGCTCAACCTCACGCTCAGTACGCTGGCTGCGCTGCAAGCGCCTGTTATTCTGATGGCGCAGAACCGCCAGGCTGCTAAAGATCGAGCGGTTGCTCAGAATGATTTTCAGGTGAATATCAAGAACGAAGTCGAAATCGCCGACCTGCACCGCAAGATGGACGTGCTGACCGACGCGCTCACCATGCAGACCAAGCTGGTCAACGTGCTGGTCGAAGCCCGCCGCAAGGAACTGAGTGCCACCGTGCGGATGATCGAGCACAATAAGCGCGACAGTAACCATAACGGCAGCGGCGCAGGGCGGTGAAGCGCCCGGCGCTGTAAGCTCCACGCGCAGAATCGTAGGGGCAGGGTTCGGCTTGCCATGCAAGCTGCCCCGCCCCTATCGTTAATCCCCCTTTTCAGTTCGTACAACCGTTTCGGCGTCAGGCAAGCTGTGGGACGCTCTCCGGGAAAATCTTGCCGGGGTTGAGGATGCCATTCGGGTCGAGCACCCGCTTGATGCTGCGCATCACGTCGAGCGCGTCGCCGTGCTCGTGCTCCATGAACATCGCCTTGCCCATGCCAACGCCGTGCTCGCCCGTCGCCGTGCCGCCCAGGTCAATCGCCCGGTGGACGATCATCGCGTCGAGCTTCAGCGCCCGCTCGAATTCGGCTTCGTTGGCATACGGGAACTCGACGTGGATGTTGCCGTCGCCCGCGTGCCCGATCATGTAGGCAGTCGCGCCGTACTCTTTCTTGAGTTCCTCGACGTAGCCGATCAATTCGGGATACGCGCTGATCGGCACGGCGACATCCATGATGAAGAACTGGTAGCCCGGCGCGGAACGCACCATGATTTCGTAGGAAGCGTGGCGGGCGTGCCACAGCTTGCGGCGTTCGGCGGTATCGGTGGTGGCGCGCACGCTGATCGCCCCCATCTCCTCGCAGATTTCGCGCACGGCGTCCAGCCCGGCTGCGAGCGTAGTTTCCAGCGCCGCGTTGAATTCCATGAACACCGTCGGGTAATCCTGCAAATCGACGCCTTCGGTTTCGCGCAGCATTCGGGTATGGGTGGCGTCGATGAATTCGAGCGCCGCCGGGTCCAGCCCGCTGCCGCGCACCGCGACGACCGCCTCGACCGCCGCTTCGACTGTCGGGAAGGCGGCGACCACCACGCTCATGAACGTCGGCACGGGAACCAGCTTGAGCGTCGCCTCGATGATCACGCCGAGCGTCCCCTCGCTGCCGACGAACAGGTGCAGCAGGTCGTAGCCCGACGACTGCTTCACCGAGCGCGAGCCGACCTCGATCAGCCGCCCATCCGCCAGCGCGACCTGCATCCGCAGCACGTTATCCTTGCTCGCCCCGTACTTGACCGTGCGAATCCCGGCGGCATTGTTCGCCAGCATCCCGCCGACGGTCGCGTTTGCGCCAGGGTCAGGCGCGAAGAACAAGCCGTAGCGCGTCAGTTCGGCGTTCAGGTCTTTGTGACCGATGCCCGGCTGCACCGTCACCTGAAAGTCGTCGGCGTGAACCGCGACGATCTTGTTCATGCGTTCGAACGACATCAGGATGCCACCGTGAACCGGGATTGAGTTGCCCTCCAGCCCCGTGCCGACACCCCAGGGCGTCACCGGGATCAGATGCTCATTCGCGAGTCGCAGCACGTCGGCGACGCCGCCTGCCGTCGTCGGGAAGATCACGACCTCAGCCGGGTGCGCGGCATGGTGCGACTGATCGCGGGCGTGCAGGTCGAGATCGGCTTGCGCCGTGCTCACCGCACCATCGTCGAGGATCGCGCGCAGTTGGGCGATCAGGTCAGGGGTTACAGGGTTGAAGGGCATCACAACTTCCTTTGACCATCATGGATTAGCTAAAGATTCTGCGGCAGACGGCGGATTATACTCCGGATGCCGCCAGATCAGCGTGGTGAAGCCATCCTCCTCCACGCTTTCGAGCGAAATGTAGCGCCTCTCCTCGATCCACTGCCGCAGCAGCGGCGACATCTCCGGGTTGCCGGGGTACGCGGTGAAGTAGACAATGTCCGGGTTGATGCGCGCCCAGAGCTGACTGGCTTCGCGCGGCTGGCTGTATTCTGCCCACAAGCTGTAGAATTCCGCGTAGTCCGTGAACCACCAGTAGTCGTTCATGTCACCGACGATAACGGTCGCTGGGTCGGAGAGTTGGTAGACACGCTGCACGCGGGCGGGCATGTCACCGCGAGCCAGCACGTCCGCCTGAAGATTAGGGATCATCTGCGCGAGCGCCGGGCTGCACAGGCAGAGGACTGCCAGCGCCGCGCCTGCCAGCCGCCGCGTGCCGGGGAGCGCGTCGAGTCCGAAGCGCGCCAGCGCCGCAGTCGCCAGACAGCAGAACGGCGCGAACACGATCAGATAGCGCTCGCCGCCGGGCACGAACAGCACGTAACCGGCAGCGGCGAACGCCAGAAAGCGCAGCAGCAGTCGGTCGCTTTTTCCGCGCCGAAGGACGAGCGCCACCACAGCCAGCGCCACGATGATGATCTTCAGCGGCGCGCGCCCCCGTAGATCGAGACCGCGCGCTCAAACCACTGCCAGTCATACCCATTCAGGAAACCGCGCTCGCTGCGCAGGGCGTCGAAGAAATAAGCGGGGTCAGGCAGCGAGAGAATGTTGAAATAGACATACAGTGCGCCGCCGATTACCCCGCCCACCACCAACAATATGAAGCGCCGGAAGCGCAGCGGATCGTCGCGCTCCAGAAACAGATCGGTGAAATAGACCCCGCCGACGCCAACGATATACGCCAGCG
>JADLHH010000324.1 GCA_020848855.1 Anaerolineae bacterium
AGGAAGTCGCGCTCGGCGTTCATCTGGCGCAGCAGACTCTGAACCGAATCTTCCAGCATGTCGATGGTCACGTCGAGGCGATGCTCGTGGGCGGCGAGCATCCGTGAATGCAGCGCCACTTCGCGCACGAACGCGCCCGGCTGGTGGATCAGGTCGGGCACGACGCCGAGATGCTCGTCCTGCCACTGTTCGCGCATGTAATGGCGGAGCATGGCTTCCGCCTGCGTCTCGTCCTGAATCGTCGGGATGATGAAGATGCGGTCGAGCCGTCCAGGTCGCTTGGAGATGCGCTCGTCAATCGCTTCGGGGTAGTTGGTGGTCGCCAGCAGCAGCGCCCCGCGCGGGTTATTAGGCGATTCGACGCCGTCCAGCACATTCAGCACGCGCGCCTTATCGTCGCCCTGCAGGTAGGCATCCAGTTCCTCGACGATCAGCAGCACCGGGTAGCGCGCCGCCGTCACCGCCTGCAGCGCCCGCTGGATTTTGTCAAATGATGCGCCATCGCGGTCTGCGCCGGAGACGTAGACCACCACCCGCCCGTGCTTGATGGCGATCTTCGCCATTGCCGCGCACAGCATGGTCTTGCCCGTGCCCGGCACACCCGCCAGCAGCAGCTTGCGGAACGGCGGCAGCTTCAACTGGCGGTAGATATCCACGCCCTTGTTGAAGAAGGCTTCCATGTCGTCCAGCAGATTGGCTTTCAGGTCGTCTTCGAGGATCACGTCCTCCCAGTCGACCGTCGGGTCGAAGAAAGCGTCCGTCCCGCCAATGATGTACACGTCGCGGCGGCGGCGGATGTGCGGACGAACGGCGCGCGTGCAGGCAAATTCGAACGCCGCCCAGGCGTCGAGCCGGTCTTCGGGCACGATGGCAATCGCCGTGAGGTTCTGCACGTCCTCGTTGAGGTGCGCGCTGAGGTAGATCACCTCGAAGGCATCGCCGTCGCGCGAGAACCGGAAGGCGAACGCCCCGGCAGTCGAAGTGATCGTCATCTTCCTGCCACGCGCGCCGTAGTCGCTGATCGGCGCAATAATCGGGCAGTCAAGCTGCTCCATCCCCTCGTAGCGCGCCTTGCCGCGCAGCCGCCGCCCAACCTTGATCTGCTGATGGGCGATCCGGTTGCTGCACTCGGTCGAAGCCCAAATCGCCACGCAGGCACTGCCGGGCGAGCGCTCTTCCCAGGTTGTCCGCGCCCATTCGACCAGAGGTTCATACTGCATGACGTTGTTCTCCGCGCCTCTGCCATGCGCGCCCTGAATACGCCTGAGCAACGTGCCTGAATTCTGCTTCATCCACGAACGTCCCTGCGCTCCGTCATGCGACGGGTATGCAACGCATTATATCACTTGCCAGAAGCGGACATTACGATCACAATCTGGGCGACAGGAGATCGCTTATGACGACGGTTTACACGACCCACCCACGCTACGCCGACCATGATCTGCCGGGGCACGCGGAACACGCCGGGCGCATCCGCGCCGTGTGGCAGCGGCTTGGCGAAAGCGGGCTGCTCGCCCGGATGCAGGCGGTCGAAGCGCAGAGTATCGACACCGACCTGATCCTGACGGTGCATACGCCCGAATACCTCGACGTGCTGCAGCGCGTCAGCGTCATGGGGCGCACGATGCTGCTCGACGCCGACACCTACGCCGGACCAGAGTCACTGGAAATCGCCCGGCTGTCGGCGGGTGGCGCAGTCGCGGCGGTCGATGCGGTGCTTGCCGGGCGCGCCGGAAACGGGCTGGCGGCGATTCGCCCGCCGGGGCACCACGCCATGCCGGATCACGGGATGGGCTTCTGCCTGCTTGGCAACATCGCTGTCGCGGCACGCTTCGCTCAGCGCCGGCACGGCATCGAGCGCGTGCTGATCGTCGACTTCGACGTGCATCACGGCAACGGCACCGAAGCCATGTTCTACGACGATCCGTCCGTGCTGTTCATTTCGACACACCAGTACCCGCTCTACCCCGGCACGGGCGCAGTTACCGACACCGGCAGCGGCGACGGGATGGGCTGCACCATCAACCTCCCGATGCCCGCCGGCTGCGGTGACGCCAGCTACGCCACCGTGTTCGAGCAGATCGTGTGGCGCGCCGCCGAACGCTTCGCGCCGCAGTTGATCCTGGTCTCCGCCGGGTTCGACGCTCATTGGAGCGACCCGCTCGCTCGCATGGATTTGACGCTGACCGGCTCCGCGCTCCTGACCCGCGAACTCATCCGCATGGCGGAGCGCCTGTGCGACGGCAAAATCGTCTTCGTCCTTGAAGGGGGCTACAACCTGGACGCGCTTGGCTTCGGCGTGACCAACGTCGCCCGCTTGCTGCTGGGCGACGAGCCGGTCGATACGCTCGGACCCTCGCCTCGCCGCCGCGCCGAGCCGGATATCACGCCGTTGCTGGCGCTGGTGAAGAAGCTGCACAAGTTGTAAGAGACGGGTTCAGGTTTCCGGCTGGCTGTCGTCATCCTGCGTGCCGGGATGCGGCGGCTTGTCCGATTCGAAGCGCCGGAGAATCGCCAGCACGAACCAGATCAGCAGCGTGCCGCAGATGGCGAGAAACCACGCACCCGTGCCGACCGCCATACCAACCGCCGCCGTAATCCAGATGCTGGCGGCGGTCGTCAAGCCGTGAATGTTGCGCCCGTACTTGAGCACTGTCCCCGCGCCCAAAAAGCCGATGCCCGGCAGAATTTGCGAGGCGACCCGTCCGGGGTCGCCGCCGGGAAACGCCAGCATCGACAGCGCCGTGAACAGGCACGCCCCAATGCCAACGAGAATGTGCGTCCGCAACCCGGCGTCGCGCTGTTTGCGCTCGCGGTCTAAGCCGATCAGCCCACCGAGCAGCGCGGCAAGGAACAATTCGGATACAGTGATGAACTGGTCTTCCAGAGTCACGAATGGCTCGCTTCAATCTCGTCGCGCAGCGTGCGAATCTGTTCGAGATAGGCGCTCATCCGGCGCTGCTGGGTGGTGTACCGCTCAGAGAGCACTTCCAGGCGGCTGAAAATAGGCGTCAGCACCTGCGTGCCGTACTGTGTCAGGCGGTTGCGCTCTTTCTGGGTGAGGCTGTCCAGCGCCTCGCGATAGATGCGCTCGATTTCGTCAATCCGCGCGTTGAGTTCGCGGCGGATGTCTTCACTGACACGGCGGTAATAACGTACTGCCGCCACGCTTCCCAGCGCCGCCACCGGCGCTGCGAATATCAGCGCGGGGAACGCCAGCGCCGCCGCGCCCACGCCCAGCACCGGACCGGGCGTGCCAACCGTCGCCACCAGCGCCACGACCAACCCGACCAGCGCCGCGCCTACGCTCCAGGTAAAGCCGCTCATGTTCGCCTGGAATAATTCCTGCATCTCGCCGATCACCTGCCCGCTCGACTAGGATTTGAGTTCGGCTTCGGCGATATTGATGGCTTCCTGAAGCGCCTCGCGCTGTTCGCTGTAGGTTCCGGCGTCCAGCCCGGCGACTTCCTGTTCGAGCAGGTCGCGTAGCTGGTTCAGCCGCTCGATGATGCTGCGCCAGTACTGGCGGCTGTTATCGACCAGCGCGTTGATGTAATTGCGCGTCGCCTCGTCGATATCGCGCAGCGCCCACCCGACGACCTCGTCCTGAAACTGCTGCTGGAGCAGCTCGCGGTTGATCGAGCGCCCGATCTTGCGAAACGACAGGTTCTGATTGACGAAGTGCAAGCCGCGCACCCGCATCCCCTCGAACACGCTGTCGATCTGGGCGCGGGCGACGGCACGCTGCCCGCCCAAGCCGGTGGACTGGTTTTCCAGTTCGCGCTGCACGTCACGGACTTTGAGCGTGTCGGCGGTGACGATGTCGGCGCGGGACTTGATCGTCTCGAAGTACTTCCGCGCGACACGATCTGCCATATCCAACTGCGCCAGCAGCTTTTGCTGCGCCGGGGGCGTCTCGCTGAAGACGCCGCGCAGGTGCGCCTTAACAGCTTCGATGCCGGACTCGGTCTGGCTGGAACTATCCATCGAGGCTTTGAGCGCGTCCTTCGCCGACACCATGAACAGCAGCGGCTTGAGGTCGAGCAAGTCTTCCACCTGCCGCTCGACAAAGCGCCGCACTTCCTGCCGCTCCGGCGCGCCGAGCAGGTCGACCTGATTGACGACAAGAATGATCTTCTTGCCGTAATCGCGCGCCAGCTCAAGATACAGCCGCTCGGTTTCGGCGAGCGCCCGCTTTGCCGACAGCACGAAGATCACCAGATCGCTGCGATGCAGGAAAGCTTTCGCCGTCTTCTCGTGCTTCTGGAAGACCGACCCCGTGCCGGGGGTATCGACCAGCGTGACGCCGGGCGCGCCGGTGTTGGGGTGCGTCCACTCGTAGATGCCGTCTTCACGCAGGGTCGGCTTGCGGTTCGCCGTCTCGGCAAAGCGGATCAGGTGGATGGCTTCGGTCGTGGGCGTAACGCCCATCTGCAGCAGGTTGTCGCCCAGCAGGGCGTTGATGAATGTCGATTTGCCGGCGTTGAATTCGCCGATGACGACGACCAGAAAGAACATGTCGCGCAAATCCTGCGCCACATCGAGCAGGCGTCGTCGATCCTGCTCGGCAGGCTCGCCCAGGTCAGTGAGCGCTTCGGCGATGTCCAGCAGCAGGCGAATTTCGCGTTCGCGGTAAGTCGCCAGCGGACCATCGAGCGTTGTTGGTAAGAATGTGGTCAAGCGTCTAATCCCTCGTCGCCTGTTTCAGACGTGTTCGCGTTTCCCACCGCCGAGGGTTTAAACCCTCGGCTATTGCCAATGACGCCGCTCACTAAAGGGGCGGCTCTCTTTCGCTAATCAGCGGCGACCCCTTCAGTGGGTCGCCCGGTACTTGTTAGCTGGAGGTTTAAGCCTCCAGCGATGCATCACCCCGGCAGCTTCACACCCATGATACTCGGCTTGCCCATCGCCGCCAGATCGGACTCGATTTTGACGATCTCCTGCCCCGCCACCTGCAGCCGCTTAAGCTGGTCGGTGTGGATTTCGGTCTGCGCTTCGATCAGCCGGGTAAGCGGCGCAATCGCTTCGCGCCGAAGCTGCATCCCGTAGGTGATCTGCTTGTCCGCGCCGGCGTTCAACGCCTCAAGATAGCGCGCCTGAAGCTGAAGCAGGCGCTCAGTGTAAGCGTTTTCGAGCATCCGCCCGCGTACCGGCAGAAAGACCAGCCCGCCTACCCCGGCAGCCAGCAGCACGACCAGAATCAGCCAGAAGGGCGAATTTTCGCCGCCGGGCGGGAACGCAACCAGCGAAAAGATCAGAAACACTACCAGAATGAGTTCGAACGCCGCCATGTACAGCAGCGAATTGCGCAGCGCCTGTTCCAGCCGGGCGGTTTCGACCTGCTGCGCC
>JADLHH010000325.1 GCA_020848855.1 Anaerolineae bacterium
GCTACCAGTTCCCCTGGGCGGACGGCGCGTGGGGCACAGTCACGCGCAGCTACGACCGGCACGGCGTCGGGCGCATCGATTTCGACCTGAGCGCTCGCGAAGTCGCCGCCGCCAAAGACGGCGTAATCCTGTATGCCAACGATTCGCATTCCGTGAACGCCTATGCCAGCGATGCATGGTGGTACTGGAACACGATCGTCATCCGGCACGGCGACCACGAGTACTCGCTGTACGGACATCTCGCCCCGGACAGCATTCCGCAGTGGATTAAAGACGGCTGCTCCGACGACCTGAGCGCCGCCAACTGCGCCGTCCCGGTGCAAGCCGGGCAAATCATTGCGCTGGAAGGCAGCACCGGCTTCTCGTCCAACCCGCACCTGCACGCCGAATTCGGGCAGGCGTTCGCCGTCGTCGCCTATATGGATTCCGCCGACGAAGACGGCGATGGCGTGCGCGCCGAGCCGATCTACACCGGGTACGTCTACGCCGAACACAACATCGGCTTCAGCGGCTACACGCCGGACGAAGCCGCCGCGTGGTCATTCGGCACGCTCCAGCAGGCGACACACAGCGATCCGCTGCCGGTCGGCATCAACCTGATCCGCAACGGCGATTTCAGCGCCGGGACCGACGGCTGGACGCCGTCGGGGCAGATCAACTGGTCGGTGCAGGACGGCATGATGCGCTTCACCCGTCTGCGCACGACCGATCCGCCGGACTGGGCAGCCTTCTACCAGACACTCGAACAGGGCGTCGACGCGCATACAGCGTTTGAAGCGACACTGAAGCTGGGCAATGCCAGCGGTATCCTCAAGACGGTGACAGTTTCGGTTTTCAATCGGTCGGGTAGGCAGTACGGGTTGATCGAGTGCGCGTTCGGCATCCCGCCGAACACATCCCTTGAACAGTATACGCTTCGCGGCTCGGCTGTCAATACATGGGCGAGCCTGCGCTTTGAGATCAGCGTCAACCCGCCGGACGGCTCGCCTGCCGCGCTGGTGGACGACATTTCGCTGCGCGTTCTGCCGGAAATCGTACAGGATGAGTGTATCATCCCCGCATCATAATTTCGTTGGAGCTGACAATGGAGTTCCTGAACACCCTTACACCCGTTCAACAGGCGCTGGCGGCGACATTGTTCACCTGGGGCGTGACGGCGCTGGGGGCGGCGTCGGTATTCGCGGCGCGCAGCTTCAGCCGCCGCCTGCTGGATGGGCTGCTCGGCTTCGCCGGCGGCGTCATGATCGCTGCGAGTTTCTGGTCGCTGCTCGCTCCCGCCATCGAAATGTCCGGCGGCGGAGCCGTGCCGGAATGGGTTCCTGCGCTGGTCGGGTTTCTGGTTGGCGGCGCGTTTCTGCGCGGCATCGACGCGGTGCTGCCGCACCTGCACCCCGGCGCGCCTCGCAATGAAGCCGAAGGCGTCAAGACCGAATGGCAGCAGTCGGTGCTGTTGATTCTGGCGATCACGCTGCACAACATCCCCGAAGGGCTGGCGGTCGGTGTCGCATTCGGCGCCGCCGCGCTCGACCCGCAGACCGCGCCGGTCGCCGGGGCAATCGCGCTCGCCATCGGCATCGGCGTGCAGAACTTCCCGGAAGGCATCGCCGTCTCGGTTCCTCTGCGGCGCACCGGCATGTCGCGGGTACGCGCATTCTTTTACGGGCAGTTGTCGGCGGTCGTCGAGCCGGTTGCGGGCGTGATCGGCGCGCTGGCGGTGACGGCGGCGCGCCCGCTGCTGCCCTACGCGCTCAGCTTCGCGGCGGGCGCGATGATCTTTGTGGTGGTCGAAGAAGTCATCCCCGAAGCCCAGCGTAACCATCACACCGACTTCGCCACCATCGGCGCAATGCTCGGCTTCGCCGTGATGATGACGCTCGACGTGGCGCTCGGCTGACAGCCGTAGGGCATCCGACGGTTGGCATGTCTGCCTGAACAGGTACAATCCGGTGGTGTTCGAGTAAGGAGGCGTATGAACATGACGAAGCGCATCGGTATGACGATCCTGCTGATCGGCTCGTGGCTGCTCATCTTCTTCACGCTGACGTTCTTCACCGAACTCATCATGGCTCCCTGGGATACCGCCATCCACCTGCCGGAAGTTGGCACGTGGCAGCGCACGCTCAACGACTTCTTCGATTTCTCGCTTGGCAAATACCTGCTCAGCGTGCCGGTCATCCTGTTGAACATCTGGCTGGTCGCGTCGAACCGCGCGAAACCGGCGTTTCTGGGGCACGTCGTGATGGGCAATCTGGTATTCGTGGGCGCGCTGTGGGCGCTGTTCATGCTCGCCGCCGCCATCAACAATCAGATTCTGTACCCCTACCCGCCGGTCGCCTACGACCCGACCTATCGCGGCTATCATCTTTCGGTGTTCCCGATGGCGGTGATGCTCGCCGCCTGCGCGGGCTGGGTCATGTGGCAGCACCGGGTCGAGCGGGCACTTTCGGCGCGGACAGCCACCGCCTAGATAGTTGGAATGGTCATAGCCAAGTGGCGGTTGCATTATGCTGCGACCATCGCTATAATTTTCGTAATCGAATAGGCTGATGTCAGGGGAGTCCGCGCAAGCGGGCTGAGAGGGTGCGTAACGCCGCACCGACCCTTTAACCTGATCCGGTTCATACCGGCGTAGGGAGTGCTCATGACGACCACACACCCCTACAGGGGTGTTTTCGTTTCGACCGCGAGACGCCTCTCCTCTGGCATACACGGAAGGAGGACGCATTATGAAACGGTTATTGCTTCTGCTGCTGCTCCTGCTCTCGGCAGCGCCCGCAGCGACCGCCCAGGACAACGTGCTGACGGTCGTCGCCCACGACAGTTTCGCCTACAGCGACGACGTGATGGCGCAGTTCGAGCAGGAGACGGGCATCACCGTCGAGGTGCTGCGCGCCGGCGACGCCGGGACGATGGTCAACCAGTCAATCCTGAGCAAGGAAAACCCGCTGGGCGACGTGCTGTACGGCGTCGACAACACCTTCCTGACGCGCGCGCTCAACGCCGACATCTTCGAATCTTACGAGTCGCCCGCGCTGGCGAACGTGCCCGATGAATTCAGGCTCGACTCTGAACACCGCGTCACGCCGATTGACTACGGCGACGTATGCCTGAACTACGACACCACCTACTTTGCCGAACACGACCTCGCCCTGCCGGAAAGCCTCGCCGACC
>JADLHH010000326.1 GCA_020848855.1 Anaerolineae bacterium
ACGGTCGGCGGCGGGGGGTTATCGCTGCCGGATGATGGCGCATCGAAGACCGACGTAAAGCGCGTCACCTGCGGAACCGGAGTCGCCGCCTGAGCGGTCGGGCTGCCCGTCGGCGGGGATGATGGCGATGCCTCGTCGGTCGCCTGCGGCGCGACCACCGTCGGCGCGCTCGTCGCCGCCGTATCGAAAATCGAGACGTAGCGTGTCGGCGCAGGATCGGCTCCGCCTTGTGCTTCCGCCCCTGCCGCCAGCACAAACCCGATCAGCAGCAGGGCAAAGCCCAGAGCGGCGAGAACACGGGGGATAGTGAGAATGCGTGTCCGGTGTGTGCCTGAAGTCATAGCCAGTCCAGCAGTAAACGCCTGATCTCGAAACGCGGCAGTCACGCGCGGCGTGAAATTCAGGTGGGAGCGTCGGACGGACGCCCCCACCTCGTTTGACGGCGAGAATTACGCCGCCGGAAGTACAGAACTTACAGCGACGACAGAGTCGCCAGGTGATCGGCAGCCAGATAGCCGAAGGTCATGCCGGAGCCGAGCGTGCCACCGCCACCGGGATACCCGGCGCCCATGACGCTGCCCGACGCATTGCCGACCGCGTACAGGCGCGAGATCGGCTCGCCCCAAACGTCCAGAACCTGACCGCTGGTGTTGATCTGAAGACCGCCGCAGGTTCCCAGCGCACCGGGCCACAACCTGGCGCCGTAGAACGGCGCTTCGGTGAGCGGGGCGAGGTTCGGGCTGACGATATCGGTACGGGTGCGGTCGCCGCCAGTGAGCTGGTCGAATGCCGAGACGCCGCGCTGCCAGTCGGGGTCAACGCCCTGCGCCGCAAATTCATTGAAGCGAGCGACCGTCGCTTCGAGACCGGCGGCGTCGATTCCGAGAGCTGCCGCCAGTTCCGCCAGCGTATCCGCCTTGACGATCCAGCTTGGGAGTTCTGCCGGGACGGGCACATAGCCGAGCGTGTAGCGGCTGGCAAAGCCCGAGTCGGCGACCAAGTACGCCGGGATGTTCTCGTATTCGTGCAGCCCGCTGTCCCAGTTGAAGAACGCGCGCGTCACTTCGTCGTAGGAGCCGGCTTCGTCAAAGAAGCGATTGCCCTTGTGGTTGACGACAATCGCGCCCGGCTTACCGAGTTCCATCGCCAGCGCCGGCGACGAATAGCCGCCTTCTTCGTTGTAGAAGACGGGCCAGCCCCAGTGCTCGTTCATGTTGCGCAGGTTCGCGCCCAGCGCCATACCCATCAGGTGACCGTCGCCGGTGTTGGTGCGAACGGCGCTCGAATAGTAGACGGGACCGCGCAGGAAGTGAGCCACCATTTCGGCGTTGTGGTCAAAACCGCCGGTCGCAACGACTACGCCGCGCAGCGCGCGCACGTTGTAAGTCGCGCCTTCCTGTTCGGCAGCCACGCCGATGACTTCGCCTTCAGGGCTGACGATGAACTGCCTGGCAGCCGTGCCGAACACGAACTCGACGCCGCGCGCTTCGCAGGCATTCTGAAGCATCCGCAGCAGCGCGCCGCCGCCGCGCACGCCTTCAATGGATGAAATGGGCGACAACTGCCTGCCTTCCGGCTTGCCGCCGGCGAAGGTCGGGTAATAGTCGTTGAAAGTGGCAGACAACTGGAAGTCGAGACCTTCGCCGCGCAGGAATTCGATCATCGGGTTGCAGTTATCGACGTAGGCTTCGATCAGTTCCGGCGTGCTCTGCCCGAAGGTGATCCCGTTGAGATATTCGATGGCTTCCTCGCGGGAGTCGGGAATTCCGGCTTCCTGCATACGGACGTTATTCGGAACCCAGACGCCGCCGCCAGAAATGCCTGACGTGCCGCCGCCCGTTGCCGCTTTTTCCAGCACGACCGTCTTCAGCCCGTTGGCGGCGGCGCGCAGCGCTGCGACCTGCCCCGTGCCGCTGCCGAGAACCACGACATCGGCTTCCTTATTCCAGCTTACATCCTGCGCGCGCGCGACCTGGGGCTTGCCGAACGCCATGAAACCCGAACTGGCGGCAACTGTCCCGGCGACAGCAGCGCTGCGAAGGAAACTTCTTCTGGATAGCGGTTGTTTCAAACCCTGCTCGCTCATATTGATTGCTCCTTATTTTCATTGAATGGGCGTCAAAATTGCCCAGGATTTCACGGTGGCGCGGGCTGCGGCGTTGCTTCGGCACGCTCCCCGATATAGGGCGTGTCGAACTTGTAGGTGTGGCATTCCCAGCACAGCAGCGTGCCCGGCTGGTGGATGCGGTGGCAGCTATTGCATTCCAGCTCGTCGTAATGCGGCGGTTGGTGCGGGTTCGCTTCGTGACCTTTCGCCTGCGAGTCGGTCACGCCGAGATCGGTCGTCCGCCAAGCGATCTGTTCGTAGCTGCCGTGCTCGTGACAGCTCAGGCACACGTCCATGCCGTAGCGCTGGCGCGGGAGCGGGTCATCGTACTGACCCCGCAGGAACGCCAGCGTATCCCGAAGCTGCTGCTCGGCGCCGTAATCGTGGCAGTCCAGACAGGTCACACCCTGCCCGGCGTGCGCGCTTGCCAGCAGGGTCGAAGCCCGCTCGGATTCAACGTAGGGCTGCATCGGGTGGCAGTTGGCGCACGAGTCGGCTGTCGGGTTGCCTATACGAGTACCCCAGAAGTGACTCCAGACGCCTGCCGTACCGACCGCCCCCAGCACAATGGCGGTCACGAGCGTGAATCCAGCTAGCCGGACAAGGCGCTTGAAGAACCGCCGGATACGGCGCGGCTTCGGCTGCTGCTTTGGCATTCGCTGCCTGACCCATCTCTGTGCCCGGCTGGCAAGATGCCAGCCCGCGATCTCACAACTCCTATCCTGAAATTATGGGAATCGTGATGCGGTCGTCTGTCGGGAAAACAGAGACTGTGGCTGTCCGAAATTTCCCTACAAGTGGGTTACATCAGGGGGGAATTGCCGGATCGATCCGGGCGAGACCGCACACCGACAGCGGGGCTAGAATTTGAAGTAGACGAACTGCTGCACCACATCCACCGGAATAAGCGAGAACACGATCAGCGCCGCCAGAACGTAGTACACCGTCCAGCGCACGGCAGCCGGGCGCGTCGTGAACACCGCGAACAGACCGCGCCGGGCGTCGAACCAGTCCGCGCCGAGCAGAACGCCAATCAGGGCGAGACACACCAGCAGTTGAACAGCATAGCCATCGGGGTTGGTCGTGTAGACCTGGAACGAGGCGAGGAAGTCGCCGCTGAAATCGAACAGGTGGTGGATGATGTGCGCGGCGTCGGTCATCGAATTGGCGCGGAAGAAAACCCAGGCGAACGTGACCAGCAGGAAGATGCCCAGCGCTCTGAGCGAATCCGCCCAGCGCCCGCGCGGCAGCAGCCGGATGCGACGCGCGTCCACCAGCGCGTTGATGCCCATGTACAAGCCGTGCAGCAGCCCCCAGAGGACGAACGTCCAGCTTGCGCCGTGCCACAGCCCGATCAGCGCCATCACCGTCAGGTAGACGCCCACTTCGATGGCGCGGGGATAGCGGCGCTTCGTCCTGCGCAGCAGGAAGCGCGACAGCGGGAAGAACAGGTACTCGCGAATCCAGGTCGTCAGGCTGATGTGCCAGCGCCGCCAGAATTCGAGGATCGACTTCGCCAGATACGGCTGGCGGAAATTCTCGAACAGGTTGACGCCCAGGATGCGCGCGATCCCCCGCGCCATGTCGGTATAGCCGGAAAAATCGGCATAGATTTGAAAGGCGAGGAACAGAGTCGCGGCGATCAGCGTCAAGCCCTGATACGCCGGCGCGTTGTCGTAGACCTGATTGACGTACAGCGCCAGATGATCGGCGATCACGACTTTCCTGAACGCGCCCCACAGGATGAGCCGAAGTCCTTCGACCACACGGGCATCGTCGAACCGAACTGGCGCTTCCAACTGGGGGATGAGATGCCCGGCGCGCTCGATGGGTCCCGAAATCACGTTGGGAAAGAAGCTGACGAACGCCGCGAGGGTAACGACATTCTTCTCCGGCGGAATCTGCTGGCGGTAAACATCGACCACGTAAGCGATTTTGGTGAAGGTGATGAACGAAATCCCCAGCGGAATGAGCAGCGACACGCCGCCGGGCTGGTAGCCGACGTGCAGGATGTCCAGCAAGTCCGCCAGCGACTCGTTCAGGAAGTCGGCGTATTTGAACAGCAGGAGCATCCCGACGTTCAGCGCGAGGCTGAGCACCAACAGCCGCCCGCGCGCCGCCGGGGAAGCGCTCGCGCCGATTGCGCGGGCGATGCCGTAGTCAGCGACCGTCGCGCCGAGCAGCAGCAGAACATAGGGCGGATAGCTGTAACCGTAGAAGATGAGGCTGGCGACGAGCAGCAACGGCATCCTGAAGCGGCGCGGCGCGAGGAAGTACAGCGGCGCGAACACACCGAAAAAGACGACGAATTCGGTGGAGATGAACAGCATGACCACCCACCCGGACGACCAGCAACCGCAGTAGTACAGCAGGTGGACGCCGGAATAGCAAGGGGCAAATGGTGAAGTTCAGCCCGTGTTTTGGGTGAGACTGTTCACGATTTGGTAGCGATGCACCTGCCGATGGGTAAAATCCGGCGAAAATGGCTGAACAACTGCGCGATGCCCTACCTGCTTCAGACCAAGACCCGTATCCCACCGCTCCGCGCCCAGCACGCCTCACGGCTGCGGCTGGTCGATAAGCTGACCGCGCGCGCCGACGCCCGCCTGCTGCTGGTGTCCGCGCCCGCCGGGTTCGGCAAATCGTCGTGCCTGGTCGAATGGGCGCATTCGCTGCTGCGCGATGGCGTGCGCGTGGCGTGGTACGAACTCGACGCACAGGACAACGATCCGGTGCGCTTCGCGGCATACCTGATCAACGCCTTTCAGGTGGCGGATGAACGCTTCGACGTGCCGCTCCCATCCAACCAACCGCTCGATTTACAGGAAGCGATCGCGCTGATCCTGAACGAAGCCGCCCGGCAAACCGAGCCGTACCGGCTGGTGCTGGATGACTACCACCTGATCACCGCCCCGGCGATTCACGACGCCATCAGCCGGATGTGCGACTTTCTGCCCGAAAACCTGTCGATCGCCATCGGCACGCGCGCCGACCCGCCGTTCCAGCTTGCCCGGCTGCGGGCGCGCGGCGCGATTGTCGAAGTCCGCATGAGCGACCTGCGCTTCAGCGCCGGCGAGCTGACCGGCTGGCTGCAAGCCGCGCTGGGTTGGTCGCCATCGGCGCGGCTGATCGAGCAGCTTGACGGTCTGACCGAAGGCTGGGCAGCGGCGCTCGCCCTGATCATCATGTCGCTCAATGCCCAACCCACCCCGGATGAACAGGCGCTGGAAGCGCAGCTTGGTCGCTATTCGCAGACACAGCGCTACATTTATGATTTCTTCGCGCAGGAAATCCTGGAGCGCCAGAGCGCCGAAGTCCGCGAATTCCTGCTGGATACATGTGTGCTGAACCGGATGCACCCGGCGCTGTGCAGCGCGATCACCGGCAGCGACCGCGCCCCGCTGCTGCTCGGCAAAATCGCGGCGGAGAGTCTGTTCGTCATCCCGCTTTCGGAAGCCGAGCCGATCTACCGCTACCATCACCTGTTCGAACAGTTCCTGCGCGAGCACCTTCAATTGAAGAACCGGGCGCGCTATGTAGACCTGCACCGGCAGGCTGCCGAATGGTACGCGGCGCACGATTCGATCACCGAAGCGGTCCGCCATGCCCTCGCCGCCGAAGATTTCGCGTATGCCGCTGCCCTGATCGAAGACTCCGCCTGGAAGCTGCTGACCTCGCGCGGCGAAATCATGACCGTCATCCACTGGCTGCCCGCCTTCTCGGAAGACGTGCTGCGACGCTACCCGCGCCTATGCCTGTATTTCTCGCGGGCGCTGTACCTGACCGGCGACATCGAACCATCCGACCGGTATGTGCGGCTGGCGGCGGAAACGCTCGAACAGGACGACGAGACGCCGGAGCGGCAGGCGCTGCGGGCAATCGCACTCAACTATCAGGCGACGCTCGCCGCCTACCGGGGCGAAATCGCCGATGGGCTGACGCTCAACGTGTGGGCATTCAACCTGGGCAGCCAGTCCGACGCGCTCGACCAGGCACGGATCGCCAACACGGGCGCGTATCTGCAATATCTGCGTGGGGATGTCGAGGCGGCGCGCACCGCCTACGAGCACGCGCTCGAACGGGCGCGGCGGCTCGATCACCATTACCTGATGCTGGACGCCCAGTATTATCTGGCGCAGGTTGACCTGATTGCCGGTCGGCTTGGGGCGGCAAAAGCGCGCTGCGAGGCGATTCTAGCGCAGTACCCGACGCCGATTGCTCCCTTGAGCGCGATCATGCTGCCGCTGGCACGGGTGCGCTATGAGCAGAACAGGCTCGTGGACGCGAAAGCGCTGATCCGTAACGCGATTGGGCTGGCGCAGCGGGGCAATATTCCCGACACACTGTGGTTCGCCCTGCTGCTGATGGCGAACACGCAGCTTGCCCGCGACCAGCACGCCGACGCGCGGCTCTGCATCCGGCAGGCGCGGCAGATTTGCGAGCGGTTCCGCAGCCCGGTGATGCTGTCGCTGGTCGGCGCAGTTGAAGCGCGTTGGGCGCTGCAAACCGACCGGCTCGACGATGCCGTCGCGTGGGCGGAGCAGTACGCGCAGCAGCCCGCGCCGGAATACCGGCACGATGTCGAAGACCTGACGCTGGCGCGCGTCTGGCTGGCGCGGGAACAGCCTACCGAGGCGCTGGCGCTGCTGGCGCAGGTCGTCGCTGCGGCGCAGGCAGCCGGACGGACTGAAGCGGTCATCGAAGCCGAGATGCTGCAAGCGCTGACGTTTTCGGCTGCCGGGCAGCAGGCACAGGCGCTCGACAGGCTGGCGGCTGCCGTGACGCTCGGCGCGCCGGAAGGCTATACGCGCCTGTTCCTCGACGCCGGCAAGCCGATGCTCAGCCTGCTGCGCCGGGGCGTGGACAGCCGGGCGCTGCCCGCCTACGCCGAGTTACTACTGGACGCCGCGCGCCAGCCGGACGCCGCCCACCCCGCCGACGCGCTAACCGAGCGCGAAATCGAAGTGCTCCAACAACTCGCGGCGGGCGCGAGCAATCAGGATATCGCCGACGCGCTGGTGATCAGCCTCGGCACGGTCAAGAGCCACATTCACCACGTCATGAACAAGCTCGGCGCGCAGAACCGCACCGACGCCGTCGCCAGAGCGCGCAGCCTGAATATCCTCAAAAACTGAGTCCCCCAGCCCGCGAAATCCAACTTCCGGTTGATGACAGCCCCCGGTGGTTTACGTCTATCGTAAGGTTACGTAAACGGATTGAGTTGGGTAAATACCATGAGCGATCCCGCATCGGAGCATTTTGGTCAATGGAGCTATGTCATCCTCTGGATAGTCCTGTTCGGGGTGATGCTGGCGTTCGTCCCGTTCTATCGCAAATCGCAGCGCAAGCCGTCGAGCGCCTACCTGGCGTTCATCATCGCGCTGGCACTGGAGATGTTCGGCGTGCCGCTCAGCATGTACGCGCTGACGTGGCTCGTCGGCACACGGCTGCCGGACGGCGTGCTGTACGGGCACACGCTTCAGCCGTGGATCGGGCACTGGGGCATGTACATCGGCACCGTCATGATGATAGTCGGCGTCGCGCTGGTGATCGTCGGCTGGCGCGTCATCCACAAGCGCTTCTGGAGCAAGGAAGAAGGCGAAGGCGAACTGGTGAGCGAGGGCATCTACGACACCATCCGCCACCCGCAGTATACCGGCTTCATGCTGGTCACACTGGGCATGATCCTCGACTGGGCGACGCTCCCCCTGCTGATCATGTGGCCCATCCTGGTGGCGATCTACTACCGGCTGGCGCGCATGGAAGAGCGCGCGATGGAAACCCAATTTGGCGACGCCTACCGCACGTACCGG
>JADLHH010000327.1 GCA_020848855.1 Anaerolineae bacterium
AGTACGACGATGAGAAGCTTTCGGTGGATGCCGAAAACGGGCCGCTGCTGGCGACCAGCGGCACGTTCGTCGGGCAGGTGTGGCAGACGGGCGAGATGGTCGCCATTCCCGACACGCACGCTCTGAGCGGCGTTGGCAGGTCGCAGGTGACCAGCCTGCGCTCGGTGATGGTCGCGCCGGTTCGCTCGCGCGGCAAGCTGATCGGCACGGTGAGCGTCGGCAGCCTGCGCCCGTACAGCTACACCGAAACCGACCAGGCGATCTTCCTGCAGATGATCAACCAGCTTGCCATTGCCATCGAGAACGCCGAAGCCTACCGCCAGAGCCAGCGCGTCGCCCAGAACGAGGCGCTGATCAACGACATCGCCACCCACTTCCAGCAGCACAGCGCGGTTGAAGATATGCTGCACATCGCCGTCGACGAACTGGGGCGGGCGTTAGGGGCGCGCCGGGGTCGCATCCGGCTGTCGCTGGAGGGAGAAGGCAAGTCGTGATCCCATTCCTCGATAGCATATTCAGCACCGACCGCTACGCCGCGCGCGCCGAAAAAGACCAGGCGCGGTTGATCTACGGCTTCACGGTCGTACTGATGGTGATGTTCACGCTGTACGCGTTGTTCGTGGTTCAGCGCAACCCGCAGGCGACGCTGGTACAGCAGGCGAGCCGCGACATTCGCGCGCTGCTGCCCATCGTCAGCACGCTGGTAATCGGCACCATCACGCTGGTGCTGACGCGCGTCGGGCGCATCGACATCAGCGCCGCCGGTCCGGTCGTGATCTGGTATCTGAGCGGCGTGGTGCTGGGGGTGCAGCGCCAGTTCATGCTGAGCGACGACGGCGCAGCCCTGATGCTGCTGCTCATCCTCTCGGCGATCTTCCTGCGCGTGCGCGGCTTGGTGATCGGCACCGTAGTCGCGCTGGTCACGCTGGCGTTTCCGGCGTTCAACTATCAGTTTGGCGGCATCGGCATCGGCGCGTATCGCACAGCGGTTGCGGGGTTGGTATTCCAAATCCTCGTGACCGCCGCCCTGACCTATCTGTTCCTGCGCAGCACGCGCCTCGACCAGATCGAAGGCACGGCGCGCGCGTCGGAAGAACGCTTCAAGCTGGCGAACGTCACCACGCAGATCGCCCAGCGCATTTCGCGGCGCACGGCGCTCGCCGACCTGCTCAACAGCGCCGTCGAGGATATCCGCGACAGCTACGCCAACCTGTATCACGTCCAGATTTTTCTGATCGACGAGACGACGCGACAGGCGGTGCTGGCAGCCAGCACGGGCGAAGTCGGGCGGGTGCTGCTCGAACGCCGGCACAGCCTGCCGGTCGGCAGCCAGAGCGTGATCGGCGCGGTGACGCAGACCGGCGAACCGGTGATCGCCCGTGCGGATACGCCGGAGTCGGTTCACCGTCGCAACGAGTTCCTGCCGGATACGCGCGTCGAGGCGGCGTTCCCGCTGCGCATCGGCTCGGCGGTGATCGGCGCGCTCGACCTGCAAAGCCGCGAGCCGGGCGAATTCGCGCCCAACGACATCCCCATCTTTCAATCGCTGGCGGACAACATCGCTATCGCCATCGACAATGCCCGGCTGTTCGAGCAGACCGGACAGCGCCTTCAGGAAAACCACCGGCTCCTTGAGCAGATGCGCGGCGCGATGCGCGAAGTCGAGCGCCTGAACCGCGACCTGACCCAGCAGGTGTGGTCGGAGTATCTACAGGGCAAGAGCGAGCGGCTGGGCGTGGAAGTCGATTTCTCGCGCGGCGGGGCGGTTCACGCGGCAGACTGGACGCCGACACTCAACCAGGCGGTGTGGTCGGATACGCTGATCCAGAAGCCGACGCGCGAGGGAATCACCGTCAGCATCCCGCTGCGGGTGCGCGGGTTAGTGATCGGCGCGATGGAATTCGAACTCGACGGCAGCGAAACGCTCGCCCCCGAAGAAGTCGATCTGGTTGAAGCGGTCGCCGAACGCTTCGGGCTGGCGGTCGAAAGCACCCGCCTGTACGAAGAAAGCCGGCGGGTCGCCCAGCGCGAATCGACGCTCAACGAAATCGGCAGCCGCCTGCAGCGCACCAACAGCATCGATTCGGTGCTGGCAGAAGCGGCGCGCGGCTTGCAGTCGTCGCTGGGCGCGAGCCGGGTCGCCATCCGGCTGGGCGCGCCGCCGAAGACCAACGGAGGTGCGACGTGAACCCATCACTGTCCGACGAGCTGAGCCGCCTGCGCCTGCGCTACATTCAGGTCTGCGCGGTGGTCGCCATCCTGATGGGGGTCCTGCGGCTGATCGGGCTGCTGGTCGGCGATGCGCTGGACTGGTCATTCGGCGACACGAATGCGGTGATGATCGCCAGCTTCATCATTCTGAAGGGGGTGTGGCTGGCGCTGAGCCGCACGCGCTATGCGCGGCTGGCGGGTCATGGGCTGCTGGTGGGGCTGGTCGTGGCGTCACTCGTCGCGCCGCTGGAATACTACACGGTGATCGCGCTGCTGGCGCTGGTCACAGCGGTGATCATCGGCAGCACGCCGGTCAATGTCTTCGTCAACGTGCTGGTGCTCGGCAGGATCGTGGTGGGCGCGATTCAGGCGGTCGTGACCGTGCCGCTAATCGAACCGGTAACGGTGGCGCAGTATCTGGTTCCGCTGGTTCTGCTGGCGTTTGTCAGCGTCGTCTTTCGCTATTTCCTCAACGGCGGGCAGCGGGCAATCGACAGTTCGCGCGCGAATGCCGACCTGCTCCAGGCGACCGCCGACGTAGGGCAGGTGATCTCACAAATCCTCGATCTGGACGAGCTGATCGAAAACGCCGTCGAATTGATCAGCACCCGCTTCAAGCATTACCACGCCCAGATTTTCATGGTCAACGAAACGCGCGACCAGGTGCTGCTGGTCGCCAGCACCGGCGATGTCGGTAAGCGGCTGCTGGCGCGCGGGCATCAACTCGCCGTCGGCTCACAGAGCGTGGTCGGGCAGGTGGTGCTGCGCGGCACGGCGGTGGTGGTCAACGACGCCCGCCGCGACGCCGTTTACTATCACAACGACCTGCTGCCGGACACCCGCGCTGAACTGGCGCTGCCGATCCGCGAAGGCAGTCAAATCATCGGCGTGCTCGATATCCAGAGCGCCGATACGCAGGCGTTCGGCAAGTCGGACGTGCAGGCGCTCCAGATTACGGCTGACCTGCTGGCGACGGCGATCCGCAACGCCCGGCTGTTCAAGGAGCAGGCGCGGACGGTGCAGGAAAACGAGCGCCTCTACCGCGAATCCGAGACCAACCTGCGCGAAATCCAGCGCCTGAACCAGCAGCTTACCCGCAGCGCGTGGCAGGCATACCAGCTTGAAAACCAGGCATCGACCGGCGTTACGCTGGAGCGCGATCAGGTCGTCCCGACGAGCGAATGGTCGGAACCGCTGATTCGCGCCGGGCAGGAAGGGCGCGTCGTCCAGGCGGAGAACGGGCAACCGCTGGTAGCGGTTCCGGTCATGCTGCGCGGCGAAGTGATCGGCGCGATTGAGGTCGAGCCAGGGGCGGAGACCAGCCACGAGACGATCGAAATGGTGCAGGCGGTGGCGAACCGTCTCGCCCTCAGCCTCGAAAACGCCCGGCTGTACGAAGCGACGCTGCAAGCCGCCGCGCAGGAACAGCGCATCAACGATATCGCCGCGCGCTTCCAGTCGGTGGCGACTGTCGATGAACTGCTGCGGGTCACGCTGGCGGAACTGAGCGAGACGCTCGGCGCGCAGCATGGCGCGATCCGCCTCGGACGGTTCAGCGTGGAGCAAGGGAGTACCCCCTCATGAACGCGCTGTGGCGGCGTCTGCTTACCCTCTCCTATAACTACGTTAACCCGGCAATGCGCCAGCGCGCGCGCGGTCTGGTGGCGATGATCTGGGCGGCGATTGCCGTGATCATCCTGCTGATTGTCGTGCGGGCGCTGCTGGTGCTGCTGGAAATCGACCGCACGCTGGTGATCGCGCCGCTCGAACTGGTCGTCGGCTTGTTTCTGCTGCTCGGCGCTTACGGGCTGATCCAGCGCGGCAGGCTGGACGCGGCGATCTGGCTGTTTCTCGGCTCGATGCTGGTCCCGTTCGTGCTGGCGACGGCTATCGCCGTCGACCCGGCATCTCCCGCCATTCTGATTCTGCCGCTGCTGGCGGCGGGCGTGCTGCTCAACCGGCGCAGCATGATCCCACTGCTGGCGATCTTTGTCATCACGCTGCTGCTGCGCGCCGTGAACCAGGGCGGTACGACCGACACCATCAACTACGTGCCGGCGCAGAATGCTATCCCCGAACTGCTGAACTACGGCATCGTTTTTGGACTGTCGGCGATCTTTCTGCTGGTGTTCAGCGGCAGCCTGGAGCAGATCGTTGCCGTGTCGTTTGGCGATCTGGAGCAGCTTCGCGCCGTTGGCAAATTCAGCGGGCGGCTGGACGACAGCACCGACGAAATGACTGTTTACACCCGTCTGCTCGAACTCATCGAGCGCGACCTCGGCTTCGACCTGGCGCAGATTTACCTGCGCGACGCCGAAGGCGCCTACACGCGCCGCCTGCGCCTCGGTCTGACGCAGGTCGAGATGGGCACGCGCATCGTGCTGCGCGGCGGCGATATCGCCGTGATCGATGAAGCGATTACGCGCCGCGAGCCGATCATCGTCACCAACCGCGACGACCTGAGCCGCAGCGAACATCTCGTGCCGCCGGCGCGCCAGAGCGTGACGCTGGCGCTGGTCTACGGCGATCAGGTGTTCGCCGTGCTCGACGTGCAGAGCGAGCACCGCGACATGTTCACCCAGAACGTGGTCGAAGGGCTGCGCAGCCTGGCGATCCAGGCGGGGCGCGAGCTGGTTCACGCCCGGCGCTTCGAAGAGCTGCTGCGCAGCGTGCGCGATCAGGAAGGGATCATCGACCGCTTCCTCAGCCAGATGTCGGAACTACAGCGCCGCAGTGAAACCGCCGCCGGGGTCGGCTGGGCGCGGTATCTGCGGGGGCGCGGGCAGGAAGGCTTTGGCTTCGACTACGGGGATGGGATGATTGCGCCCGCCAGCGACCTGCCGGAAACCATCCGTCAGGCGGTGGCGCGCGGCGACATTTACACCGAGCAGCAGGGCGATCACCAGATCGTCAACGTGCCGATCATTCTGCGCGACCAGCGGCTGGGCGCGCTGACGTTCACCGTCCCGGCGGAACGCGCCGTCAACGAGCGGCAGGTTGAAATGCTGCGCACGGTGGTCAACCGGCTGAGCGTGGCGCTCGAAAACAACCGCCTGTTCGAGCAGACGCAGGCGCAGGCGCAGCGCGAGCGCAAGGCGAACGAGATCGGCAGCGTGCTGCTGAGCGAGACCGACATCGAAACCGTGCTGGAACTGGCGGCGGACAACTTCAATGAAGCGCTCGGCGCGGTTCACACCCGTGTCTATCTCGAACCGGGTGTCCTGAGCGGGGAGGCGTCGGCATGACGGCACGCCTGAGCCGCTATCATCCGCTGTCGTGGTCACTGTGGGTCAAATTCGCCGTCGGGCTGATTGTGGGCATCGTGCTGCTCCTCGCCCCGATCTACCTGCTGATGCGTTCCGGCATTTACGATCTGGCGACGCGCAACGCACAGTCGTTCGTGACGCAGCTTGGCGTCAAACACGCGACGGCGGTCAATAACTCGATCACGCAGGCGCGCGCCACGCTCAACAATTTCACCGGCGACCCCGATACCGTCCAGGTCGTGACCGGCTATCTGCTGCGCACCGTGCGCTTCACCAGCGAAACGTATGTGCCGCGCGTCTCTGAAGATCAGATTGCCAGCCTGATACGCGCTAATCTGCTGAATCCCGCCGCCTCGCTGTTCGAAAACGTGCGCCTGCTCGACCGCAGCGGGCAGCAGATCATGTTGCTCACCGTCAACCAGAGCACGTTCGATACCGAGGACGCGGCGCAGTCGCCCGCCTTCCGCGCGATTCGCAGCGCCCAGCTTCAGGGCGATCAAGCGGCGCTCGCCGTGACCGAAGAAGACGGTACACCGGTCGTCGAGGTGATCAACACGATCCCCTGGCGCGATGGTTCGCCGCTGGGGTATGTGGTGGTCACGCTGAGCAACGGGCGCACGTTCTACAACAATATTCGCGTCATCGATACATCAGCCGACGATTACGCGGCAACCACCTTTCTGACGACCGCACAGTCCGTGCTGATCGCCCCGACCTCGCAGCAGCGGCGCGTCGCCGCCGCCGCGCAGTCACTGGGCGTCACTCTCGCGCTCGACGGCGAAAGCGGCGTTGCGGCGTATTCCGGCAGCGACGGCGTTGACTACATCGGCTACTACACGCCGCTCGGCGGGACGCCCTTCGTGCTGGTCACGCAGACGCCGACCGAGCAGGTGAACCGCAGCGCGCTGGGCATCTTTCAGGCGCGGGTGTTCGTCGTCGGCGCTGGCGTTGCCGCCCTGCTGGTGCTGCTGACGCTGGCGTTCACACAGATGACGGCGTCGCCGCTGGAACACCTGCGCCGGGCGATGCAGGCGCTTTCGGACGGCAGCTTCAACCTGCCGGTCCCGGAAGCGCGGCGCGGGGATGAAGTCGGGCGGCTGGCTGCCTCGTTCGTCAACACGCGCGAGCAGGTGCGCACGCTGGTCGAGGACCTCGAAAGCCGGGTCGCTGCCCGCACCCGCGATATCAGCGCCACCCGCGATATCAGCCGCTTCGCCGCCACCCAGCGCGACCTGCAAACGCTGATGGATCGCGTCGTCGACCTGATCGTCGAGCGCTTCACCAACATCTATCACGCCCAGATTTTCCTGATCGACCAGGATGGGCGCGATGCCGTGCTGCGCGCCAGCACCGGCGAAGTCGGCAGGCAGTTGCTCGGTCGCGGGCATCGGCTCGGCATCGGCAGCCTGAGCGTGATCGGGCAGGTGACGCAGCAGGGGCGGCTGATCGTCGCCCGCGATGCGTCGGTCAGCCAGATTCACCGCCGCAACGAATTCCTGCCGGAAACCCGCGCCGAACTCGCCATTCCGCTGCGGCTGGGCGAGACGATCCTCGGCGCGCTCGACGTGCAAAGCCGGATTCGCGACGCCTTCGACGAAGACCAGATCAACGTGCTGCAAACGATGGCGGATCAGATCGCGGTGGCGATCCAGAACGCCATCCTCTACGAAGAATCGGTGCGGCGCTTCGCCGAAATCGAGGCGAACAACCGCGAAGCGACCCGCCGGGCGTGGCAGGAATTCAGCCGTGATCAGCGCCTGGACAGCATCGTCAAGGATGTCGGCTTCGACACCGAAATCGACCTGTCCGACCTGCGCCGCGCCGCCATCGAGCGCGGCGAGCCGGTGGTCGGCGAGATGACCGCCCGCCGGACGGTGCCGCTGGCGGTGCCGGTCATGCTGCGCGGGCAGGTGCTCGGCGCGGTCGAATGGGAGATCCCGGCGCAAATCCTGACCGAAGAAAAAATGGAGCTGGCGAAAGAACTGGCGAACCGGCTGGCGCTCAGCCTGGATAACGCCCGTCTGTTCCAGGAGAGCCAGCGCGCGACCGAGCGCGAGCGCCTCGTGAACAGTATCGCCGCCAAGCTGACGGCGCAGACCAGCATCAACGACATTCTGCAGACGGCGGTGCGCGAAGTGGGGCAGGCGCTGCGCGCCCCGCAGGTGAGCATCCGTCTGCACGGCTCCAGCGGCAGTAACGGTAATAGCATAGCTCCCGGTGAAGAATAGCCATGTTGCGACAGAAAACAGGCGCGCTTCCCATGTACGACCGCGTGATGCGGCTGATCATCCCCGTCATCATGGGGACGTTTCTCGTCATTGGGCTGGTGCTGCTGTTCGGTATTCGGGCGACGGTGCAGAGTTCGGTCACCGAGCGCCTTCAGCGCGAGGTCGCCGAGCTGGTCGACGATGTCAACGTCGAGTTCCAGCGCAGCGTCGCTGACCTGACGACGCTGGTCGGCGCGCGCGACACGCGCAACTTCGCCCGCGAAACGCTGATCAACGTCTCGAACATCACCCTGGTAGAAGCGCAGAACCGGATGCTGGGCACGTTCAGTGACCTGCTCCAGAAACATGCCAACTATCTTGCCATCCGTTACGTCACGTTCAACGGGTCGGTGTGGTCGGAAGTCACTAATTACGACGACATGATTCCGCGCGCCGACGCGGGCGTGAAGCTGGGGATGTACGCCAGCGACCCGCTGATGACGCGGGCGCTGGGCGGGACTTCCGACCAGGTGGTCGTGAGCCAAATCCTGTTCCCGGAGAGCGGCGACGGGACGACGGCGATTCCGAGCGTCCCGTTCATTCGGCTGTACGTGCCGGTCGCGCCGGATCGCAGCTTCGACGGCAATGTCGCCGGGGTTGTGCAGCTTGACATCGAGGCGTCCTCGCTGCTGAATTTCGCGCGGCTGAACCTGAACGCGCAGGCGGCGGGTTCGATGGGGCGGCGTATCCTGATCGCCGACCAGTCTGGACTGGTGCTGTACGATACCAATAACCCCGACCTCGACGTGTTGGGCACGCTGGGGCAGGAACATTTTGTCCAACTGACCGACCTGTACCCGGACGCGGC
>JADLHH010000328.1 GCA_020848855.1 Anaerolineae bacterium
CACCTGCACCACGAACGGCAGTGCGTACATAAAGTCGCGGTAGTAGACGTTCAGCGCCGAAATGAACAGGCTGACGCCGATGGAAATCAGCAGCAGGATGATGACCAGAAACGGCAGCGCCAGAATATTCCACGTAAGTGCCCAGCCTTGCAGCAGGAGCAGCACCAGCATCACGCCCAGCGCGACCGCGAAGTCCACCAGCACGGCGGCGGAACTGGCAATCGGAATCGTCATGCGCGGGAAATAGACTTTGGAAATCAGCTTCGAATCCCCGACGAGGCTGTTGCCCGCGCGTTGCAGCGCCCCCGCGAACAGGTTCCAGGGCAGCAGTCCTGCGAACACGAACAGCAGGTAGGGCACACCGTTTGAAGGCAGGTTGGCGAAGCGCCCGAAAATGATCGCGAAAATCAGCGAGGCAATCAGCGGCTGAAGCACGACCCACACCACGCCCAGTGCGGTTTGCTTGTAACGCAGCTTCACGTCGCGCATGGTCAGAATCACGAGCAGGTCGCGGAACTGGAGCAGTTCCTTCAGGTCAAGCACCGCCCAGCCACGTGCAGGCTGAATTTGAATGTGCCGCACCGAAGGTTCAATATTGTGGCTGGCTTGTTCCATGCAGGTTGGTTACTTTATGCATTTCAACAGGTAAGTGTATAGTATACCTGCTCGGTGAAGGGAATCAATTGAGGGTTCTCGTCGCTGCGGTCTTGATGCGATAAATTCCTTTTGTGGTGATTTGCGGATAAATTTTTATTCAGAATGGAAGGCGAAACGTGAAAGTTATTCTCGATACCGATATCGGCTCGGACATTGATGACGCGCTTTGTCTCGCATACCTGCTGGCACAGCCGCAGTGCGAACTGCTCGGCGTGACCACCGTCAGCGGCGAGCCGAACGAACGCGCCAAGCTCGTCAGCGTCCTGTGCAAGGCGGCAGGCAAAGATGTGCCGATTTACCCCGGCGTTGAAAACCCGCTGCTGGCGCAGCAGAAGCAGCCCCGCTGCCCCCAGTCTGCCGCGCTGGACAAATGGGCGCACGACAGCACCTTTCCGCAGGGCAAAGCGATTGAATTTCTGCGCCGCACGATTCGCGCCAACCCCGGCGAAATCACGCTGCTCGCCATCGGTCCCATGACCAACGTCGGGCTGCTCTTTGCCGTCGACCCAGAAAGTCCGAAGCTGCTTAAAGGGCTGGTGATGATGGTCGGCGTGTTCAGCAACCAGTTAGCGGGGCTGTGGCGCACCGAATGGAACGCCGCCTGCGACCCGCACGCCAGCGCCATGATCTACCGCACGCCCGTCGCGGTGCATCGCTCGGTCGGGCTGGACGTAACCTGCCAGGTGCGGATGAACGCGAAGGAAGTCCGTGAGCGTTTCCAAACGCCGCGCCTGCGCCCGGTGCTGGACTTTGCTGAAGTCTGGTTCGAGGAACGCGACGAGATCATCTTCCACGACCCGCTCGCGGCGACGACGCTGTTCGACGACTCGATCTGCACCTTCACGCGCGGCACGGTCGAGGTTGAACTAACCAGCGAGCGCGTCGCGGGTATGACCTACTGGCAGGCAGGCGAGGGCGCACACGAAGTCGCGCTTCAGGTCAACGCGGAACGCTTCTTCGATCATTATTTCGACATGCTCTCGCGCTAGAGCCTACGAATGGGCTGGCAACAGAAAAACGTGGCAGCAGCGCAGGATAAGCAATGTTCTGGTTACTTCCGCGCTTTTTCTTTTCGGTTGAAAATTGCGGGTAGGGCTTTGCAAATTATATTTTGAAAGGGTGCCCACAATGACTTCGCATACCCCGCGTTCCATGCTGGATTTGAACGGGCAGTGGTCTTTCGCGCTCGACCCCAACGACGTTGGCATCGAGCATGGCTGGCAGGCGTCCAGCCTCGGCGCGTCGATACGTGTCCCCGGTTCGTGGGAAGAACAGGGTTTTGGCGACCCGCCCGCTTCTCAGCCGCTCGGCACATGGAGCAAGCACCACCAGTACGAAGGAGCGGCATGGTACAGCCGCAGCCTCGAAATTCCTGCGGCGTGGGCGGGGCAGTCGGTCTTCCTCACGCTCAAGGGCGTGCGCTGGCAGAGCCAGGTCTGGGTTGACGATACGCCCGTCGGCGTGCAGGAGTCGCTCTCTACGCCGCACCGCTACGACCTCACGCCGTTCGTGCAACCCGGCAGCACTTACCGCTTGACCGTGCGCGTCGACAACCGCCTGCTCTTCCCGCTCAAGGAAAGCCACGCCAACTCCGAGCACACCTCTACGCCCTGGGGTGGCATCAGCGGCGGGGCGCTGCTCGAAGCCGTGCCACGTATTGCGCTGGAGCACATCATCTGCCGCCCCAACGTTGCCGAATGCCGCTTCGACATTGACGTGACGCTCCCCTCGGCAGCCGACCACCTGACCCTCACCGCCACGCTCACCGACCCCGAAACGGGCGCGGCTTACGTGCAGTCAGCAGGTTTTCGTGGCGCTCGTGGGCAGCTTTCCGTCCAGCTTGGCGATGCGGCGCGGCTCTGGTGGGACGATAATCCATTCCTCTACGACGCCGAGTTCACGCTCTACGACGGCGAAACGGTGATCGACCGCGTCCACAGGCGCGTCGGGCTGCGCGAAATTAGCGTGCGCGGCGCGGATATTCTGCTCAACGGGCAGCCTGTCTTTCTGCGCGGCTACATCGACTGCTGCATCTTCCCGCAAACGGGCTATCCCTCGTGGGACATTGACGACTACCGCCGCCAGTTCGCCATCGCCCGCAGCTATGGCTTTAACCATGTGCGCCTGCACTCGTGGACAGCGCCCGAACCCTTCTGGCAAGCGGCGGACGAAGCC
>JADLHH010000329.1 GCA_020848855.1 Anaerolineae bacterium
AATGGCGAAGGCGATCAGGAAACCCAGGAACAGGAATGCCTGCGTGCTGAACAGCCCGGCGAATGGGAACAGGTCCGGGTTGGCCTGCACTTTAGCGATGATGTCCGGCACCGAGAACGTCTGCGCCTGCGTCCCTACGTACAGAATCGCCAGCAGCATCAGGATCGAACCGGCCATCGTGTACAGGAAGAACTTGACGGCGGCGTAAATACGTTCTTCCGCGCCCCAGATGCCGATCAGGAAGTACATCGGTACGAGTGTTACTTCCCAGAAGATGTAGAACAGGAACAAATCCTGAGCGATGAACACGCCGATCATGGCGAATTCGAGCAGGAGCATGAACAGATAGTAGAGCTTTTCGCGCCCGCGCTCGTGGAAGATGTGGGCGCGGAAGGATGACAGGATCGCCAGCGGCATGATGAAGGTGGTCAGGATAACCATCAGCAGGCTCAAGCCGTCGACGCCGACCGAATAGCTGATGCCGTAGTCGGGCAGCCACGTCCAGTGGGTGATGAACTGCAAGCCCGGCTGGGTCGTGTCGAAGCCGATCCACAGCAGGAGCGAGGCGACAAACGTGACGATGCTGGTGACGAACGCCGTCCACTTGATGCGTTCCGCCTGCTCTTCGCGCTGGAACAGCAGAATGAGGAAGAAGCCGACCAGCGGCAGCAGCAGCACCAGAGTGACGAGCGAAATGCCAGTATTTTCCATATCCATGCGCTCCCCGGTTTAACCGTTGCCGTTCAGAAGCGGCAGCAGCAACACAATAATCACGACGACGACGCCGACCAGGAACGTGATCGCATACGTCGGAATGTAACCCGTCTGCACGCGGCGCAGGCGACCGCTGATCCAGCGTGCCATCCAGCCAAAGCCGTTGACCGCTCCGTCGATGATACCCAGATCAACCGGTTTCGCCAGCAGCGAGCCAATCGCATTGAATCCTTTCCACAACACGGTGTTGTGGAAATAGTCGTGCCAGAACGCCCAATCGACCGTATCCGCCAGGAATTTCGAGGTGCGGTTGAACGGGTTCTCGAACAGGCGGTAGTACGTTTCGTCCCAGTACATGCGGGCATTGGCGAACGAGAATATCTGCCCGGTCTCCGGTCGCATTTCCAGCGGGTCGCGCCGGTTGACAACCGCCTTGTTCTGCCCGTAGATGCGCCCCGCCATCATGATCGCGCCGATGGCAATCGCCAGCGCGCCGAGCGCGATCAGCAGTTGGAAGTCGGCGGCATGGGCGTGCAGCACCGTGTGCCCCAGCCAGTCGGTGAAGCGGTGCGCGCCGAAGATATTGTCCAGCCCCAGCACGTTCGCCGGCGTGTTGATGAAGCCGACGAAAATGCTGAAGAAGCCGAGCACGATCAGCGGAATGGTCATGGTCGCGGTGCTCTCGTGAGCGTGATCCGCCGCCTCGGTGCGCGGGTCTCCGTGGAAGACCATCACGACCTGCCGCCACATGTAGAAGGCGGTGAAGCCCGCCGCCACCAGCAGCCCCGCCAGCGCGATATAGCCCCAGACCTTGTTGTCGTACAGCCCCGCCAGCCACGACTCGGCGAGAATTTCGTCTTTCGACCAGAAGCCCGCGAACGGGATGATGCCCGACAGCGCCAGCGTGCCGATCACGTACGTCCAGTAGGTGATGGGCATCCGGTGACGCAGACCGCCCATATTGCGCATGTCCTGCGGGTCGAATTCCTCCTCGTCCGAAGCACCGTGTTCATCGTGTCCGCCGTGCCCGTGATGATGGGCGGCGTCATGATGCCCGTGCTCGACGCCGTGAATGACCGAGCCGCTGCCGAGGAACAGCAGCGCTTTGAAGAAAGCGTGGGTCACCAGATGGAAGATCGCCGCGCCATACGCGCCAACACCGACCGCCGCCACCATGAAGCCCAACTGGCTGACAGTGCTGTACGCCAACACGCGCTTGATGTCCCACTGCCCCAGCGCGATATAGCCCGCCACCAGCGCCGTCGCCACACCGATCAGCGTGACCACCAGCGAAGCGACCGGCGACGCATAGTAGAAGACGTTGCTGCGCACCATCAGGTACACGCCTGCCGTGACCATCGTCGCGGCGTGGATCAGGGCGCTGACGGGTGTTGGACCCGCCATTGCATCCGGCAGCCACACGAACAGCGGTATCTGAGCCGATTTGCCGGTCACGCCCAGCAGCATGAACAGCGTAATGATGGTGATGACGGTGTCGATAGGCAGCGTAAACGGACCGAACGTGATCTCGCGCCCTTCTTCGAGAAAGCGCTGTGCCTGCCCGAAGATGCCGAGCTGTTCGGTCGGGATTTGCGTATTATCGGTATTGAGCGGTTCTTCGGCAGCCGCGCCGTGCTCGTCAGTGGCGACCGCTTCGCCATGTTCATCCACCGGGGCGGCTTCATGCTCGCCCTCGGCAACGGCGGCTTCGCCTTCCGCGCCCGCTTCGGCGGCGACTTCACCGTGCCCGCCCGCGTTCACAACCGCGATCTCGCCCGGCTTGTAAAAATCGACGGTGTGGAACGTCCAGAAGGTCAGGAAGATCGCTATCAGCACGCCAAAGTCGCCGATACGGTTGAGGATCATGGCTTTCTTGGCGGCGTTGCTGTTGCGCCAACCGACGCCACGCGCGCGGTCGAACCAGAAGCCGATCAGCAGGAATGAGCACAAGCCCACGCCTTCCCAGCCGACGAACAGCACCAGCAGGTTGTTGCCCGTGACCAGCACGAGCATGAAGGCGAGGAACATGTTCAGGTAGGCGAAGA
The DNA here is from genome assembly GCA_020848855.1 of Anaerolineae bacterium. The sequence goes on from JADLHH010000329.1 coordinate 2,760, forward strand.
AACGCGGGAAACGCTCGTCCCCGTGCATGTAGCCGACGGCGTACAGGTGAATGAGCGACCCGACGCCGGTGACGACCAGCATCATCGTCACGCTCAGGGTATCGACCCGCATCTGCCACGGGATTTCGATCCCCGGCAGGCGTATCCAGCTACTGAGCAGCGGCGGATTGATGACCGCCGCCTCGTAGCCGCTGCCGTTCAGGTAGGCATAGAGCAGCACAGCGACACCGAACGCCAGCGTCGAAGCGGTGACGGCTATCGCCGCCACGCCCTTTTCGCCCAGCCGCGCCCCCACGAAGTAGTTGAAGATCGCCCCAAGTGCGGGTATCAGGATTATGAGCGATACGAGTTGTGGATAATGTTCCATAGGTATCCTCGGTACGAAGTGCTGAGTACTGAGTGCTGAGTGCTGAGGGAAAAAAGCTCAGTACTCGGTACTCAGCACTCGGTACTGATCTCACCCTTCCATCTGGTGCAGTTCGGCGATGTTGATAGTGCGCTTGCTTCGGAAAATCGTCACGATCAGCGCCAGCCCGACCGCCACTTCAGCAGCGGCGACGGTGATCACGAAGAAGACGAACAACTGCCCGCTCTCCTGCCCCCAGTGGCGCGCGAACGCGACCAGCGCCAGGTTTGCCGCGTTCAGCATCAATTCGACCGACATAAAGACCAAAATGGCGTTGCGTTTCAGCAGCACGCCCATCGCGCCAAGCCCGAACAGCACCATGCTCAGCATGACGTAACTCTCGGTTGCAACCTGCATCGTCTGCTCCTTCGTCGCCTAGCCGCGAACTATTTCCCGGCTGGCTCCTGCAGTTCGGGTACGGCATCGCCGCCGGTGACTTCGTGCCCCACCTGCGACGCAATCACGTTCACCAACGGACGGCTGACGCGGCGGCGCCCACCGGTGCGCCGAGTGACCGTCTGCCCCTGACGATGGACGAGCACAATCGCGCCGACCATCGCCGCCAGCAGCAGCACCGCCAGCAGTTGGAAGACCAGCATGTAATTTGTGAACAGTTCAAGACCAATCGCTTCCGGGCTGCCGAACGCCGGGGCGGCATCGATCATCGCCCCGAACACCACCGGCAGCAGCACACCGCCGGTTGTCCCTTCGAACGTCCGCTGTTCGGTGAGGATGAGCAAGCCGCTGGTGTCGCCGCCAATGGCGTATTCATCGAGATTCGCCAGCACATTCTGTGGGTTCGAGGCGTCGACAAATTGCCACGTCACCGCCCCTTCCGGTTCGACCAGCGCTTCGGAGACCTGCCCGGCTTCCAGTTGGTCGACCATCACGCGGGTGTCGTCGGCGACGAACTCCGAACCAGGATCAACTACCTGCACGGCGGTCGGACTCGCATTGAAGACCGTCACGCGCCCGGTGTGAGCATCGGCAAGCGTGGTGTTGTCGTCGGGGACAACCGCCAGGCTGAGCGACGACCCCGCGCCGGAACTGACCAACGTCTGCTCGGTGCCGGGTTCCAGGTTTGCCGTCATGGTCACCGTTTCGCCGCCCGCCATTTCGATGCGGATAGTGTGTTCGCCGGGAGCGAGCGCGGTGTAACCGGTCACTTCGCGGAAGCCCACGTTCGAGACGATCAACTCGTCGTCGGCGTAGACGCTCATCGCGCCGCCGTCAGCAGCGGCATTGGCGACGCGCAGTTCCGGCTGCGGACCGGCATTGGGCGACAGCCCCAGATCGACCTGATTAAGCGCGATCCCCAGAATGACCAGCAGGACGACGACCAACGCACCCGCCAGCAGGGTGTAGCCACGAAAGCGCGACGGCTCAGCGACCGCTTCGGCAATCTGCAATCGTTCCGCGCCCAACAGCATAATCACGAATAAGAACAACACCATGATCGCGCCGGTGTACACCGTGATCTGGATCATAGCGAGGAACGGCGCGCTCAGCAGCAGGAACAGAAACGCGATGCAGCCCATCGTGACGATCAGAAACAGGGCGCTGTGAACCGCGTTATCGCTCATCAGCATGAAGATGGCGGCGACAACCGCCAACCCACCGACAACGAAGAACCAGGCTAGCTCGGTCATTTTCAATCCCTACGTGGGCGTCTGGAATTTGTGCAGTTTAACACAAGCATCGCCACACTTCAAACTTTCCGAAGAACGATTTCTCTCGTAGAACCTGCCGATCAAACGGCATCTCCCAGCACGAAAAGCACCTCATCCGAGGTGCTGATCCGCCCTTATTTCGGGTTCTCCATATCGGGAATCGAGCGGTTGAATTTGCCCGGCTCAACCTGCTGCGGCGTGTCCTTACCCTCTGCCGGCACTGCGTCGATCAGCATATCTTTGGTGAAGATCGAGTCGTCGCGGTCGGTGAAGCTCAGGCGATATTCGTGCCCAAGCTGGATCGCCTGCGTCGGGCAGGCATCCTCGCAGTAGCCGCAGAAAATACAGCGCAGCATGTTGATCTCATAGGTCTTGGCGTAGCGCTCGCCGGGGCTGAAGCGCTCCGCGTCGGTGTTTTCGGCAGCCTCGACCCAGATCGCGTCCGCCGGGCAGGCAGCCGCGCACAGCGAGCAGCCGATGCACTTCTCCAGCCCGTTCTCGTAGCGGCGCAGGTGATGACGCCCCTTGTAGCGATCCTTGAACGGGCGCACCTGCTCCGGGTACTGAATCGTAACCGGTTCTTCCAGTAAATGCTTAAACGTCGTCGCGAACCCGCGCAGTACGTTCATCCGTTACTCCTCGACCCTACATCCCGCCCGTCGGCTTTGCCGTGTCGGACTTCTCGTTTTTGTCTTCCGGTGCGAACTGCGCCAGCCGATCCAGCGCGTTCAGGGTGAAATCCCACAGCGCGAACGGAACCGCCAGCAGCCCGCCAAGAACCTGCAAGCCGACGTTGCCCAGCCCGCGATTTTCGCCGGTGATAATGGGATCGTTCGCCAGGTCTTCCTGCTGCTCGTCCCGATCCAGTTCGCCGCTGCGCTGCAGCAGGAACAGCCCGCCGGCAACCACCACGACGAAGAATACGCCCGCCGCAATGCCGTAGACCAACGGAGAGTCGGACGCATCGCCGATCATGACCGCGAACGCCGACCACATCACCGCGACCAACGCCAGCGGCAGCATGATCTTCCAGCCGAACGCCATCAGTCGGTCGTAACGGATGCGGGGCAGCGTACCGCGAATCCAGACCATGAAGATCAGGAACAGCACGACCTTGCCGATCAGCACGACCGGACCGAGGATTGGCACATGTTCGACAATGCCGAAGCCGTCGTTATAGCCGCCGAGATACAGCGACGCCACGATCACGCTGATGGCGATCATGCCGAGGTACTCCGCCATCATGAACAGGGCGAACTTCATGCCGCTGTATTCGGTCATGTATCCCTGGGTGAGTTCCTGTTCGGCTTCCGGCAGGTCGAATGGCGAACGGTTGACTTCTGCCAGCAGCGCGATGAACAGGATGCCCGCCGCCAGCGGGTTCTGGAAGATGAACCACTGGTAGATGTAAGTCTGCCCGCGAATGATGTCGCCAAGACTCAGGCTGCCCATGATCAGGACGGGAACTGCCATCGTCAAGCCGAGGCTCAACTCGTAGCTGAGCATCTGCGCCGTCGCGCGCAAGCCGCCGAGCATCGCGTACTTGTTATTGCTCGCCCAGCCCGCCAGCGCCACGCCATACGTGCCGATGCTGGTGATCGCCAGCAGCCACAGGACGCCGACGTTCGGATCGGACAGACCGAGCGGCACGTTGTACCAGTAGCCATCGAACCAGGGGATGAGCATGTTGGGACCAAAAGGCACGACCGCCAGCACGATCAACGTCGGGACGGTCTTCAGGATCGGTGCGATGCGGTACACCGGCACATCCGCGCCGCTCGGCTGGATGTCTTCCTTGAAGATCAGCTTGATTGCGTCCGCCAGCGGCTGAAGCAGACCCGCCGGACCGACGCGGTTGGGACCGGAGCGCTGCTGAAGCCAGGCAATGACTTTACGCTCCAGCAGGGTCGTATAGGCGAAGCCGGTCACGATGATGAGGAAAAATATCAGCGAGTAAACGATGGGATAGAGAACGCCGCAGCCGCGTCCTGCTTCGCTGTAGCACTGCACGACCATCGATTGATCGACGCGACCGGGGTCGAAAATCCACGTCAGCACGACCGTGCCAATATCCAGCACCACCGCCCACAGCGCCCCCGCAATCGAAAAGGTCGCGAAGCCGGCGAAGAACAGCGCCAGCAGGATGACGATGATGCGCGCCCAGTCGTGGACGAGGCTAGCGAGCGCCACCCCACCCAGCGTGACCGCCAGCGCCGCCAGCAGCCCTTCGAGAACCGGATCGATGTCGAAGACGATGCCCAGCACCGAGAGCAGCGTAACCGCCCCGATGATCAGCGCCAGCCCGCCGACCAGGCGCTGCCAGCGATGGCTGTGCGGCTGGAGCAGCGTCCAGATGCCCGCCAGCGCGCCGACACCCGCCGCCGCGCCAACCCACCAGACACCCAGAATGGGTGACTCGCCGGTGATCAGCAGCACGGGGATCAGCAGCAGCGCCGTGATCACGCCGCCGGCGACCAGCAGCGTTCCCAGGTTGATAAATGGGCGCATCCGCTCAGAATTTTGCGTTTCAGACGCCATGACCCCTAGACCTTTCTCACTTCGCCGGGCGCAGGCGCGAGCGGCGCGGCGGTGTCACCCAGGTGACGCGGCACCAGCACCGTCCCTGCGGGCGCAGCGCCATTAACATGGGCGCGCGCCTGCACCGTACTCGCGCCGACGCTCACTTCGACCAGATCGCCATCGGCGATCTTGAGCTTCTTGGCGTCGGCAGTGTTGATCTCGACATCGGGTGCGGACGTGCGCGCCGCCATTATCGCCTCGACGCTGGGCAGGAAGGTGCTTTCGCGGTTGTAGAGGCGCACGGTCGGCACGACTATCAGGCTGCCTTTAGCGGCTTTGGTCGTGGCTGGCTGCTTGACTTCGCCCGCCTGAACCGCCGCGCCGCCGTCGGCTTCGGTGGCGATCTGCACGCCAATGCCGCCCGTATTCTTGTATGCCGTCCCGCCGTAGTACAGGTCTTGACCGCCTACTTCCGGGAACTGCGGCGGCACTTTCGCCAGCTCGCTGTAGCGTGTGTCGGCGAACGCGGGGACGTTCTGGGTGATTTCGAGCATGACTGCCGCCGCTGAAGCCTTGGCACGCCCCTGACCGAGCAGTTCGCCAACGCGGCTGAGCGCCTGCCACGCGGGCAGCGCCGAACCCATCGGACCCTGCGCAGTGTAGAAGCGCTGGACGCGGCGCTCGCCGTTGGTGAACGTGCCGTCGCGCTCGGCGAAGCTCTGGATCGGCAGGGCGACTTTCGCCTTCGCCGTCAGTTCGTCCGGGAACAGGCTGAGCGCGATGATCGTATCGACCTTGTCGAGCCATTCCGCCGCG
>JADLHH010000330.1 GCA_020848855.1 Anaerolineae bacterium
GCTCGGTGAGGGCGCGCGCCTCAATTTCTCTGGCAGCACCAAGCCGCACGTCATCATGCTCGTCGGCTTACAGGGTGCGGGGAAGACGACCACTGCCGCCAAGCTGGCGCTCGAACTCCGCCGCGACGGTCGCTCGCCGTTCATGATCGCAGCGGACACCTACCGCCCCGCCGCCGTTGACCAGTTGGTCACGCTAGCGAAGCAAATTCAGGTGCCCTATTTCGAAGAAGGTACGAGCGTTCGCCCGCCGGATATTGCGGTTCACGGCTTGAAAGTCGCCAAAGAGCAGAACGCTGCCGTCGTCATCATCGACACCGCCGGTCGTCTCCAAATCAACGAACAGTTGATGAACGAACTGGAAGAGATCAAGCGGCGCACCAGCCCGGTCGAAATCCTGCTCGTCGCGGACTCGATGACCGGTCAGGAAGCCGTCAACATCGCGCAGGGCTTCAACGAGCGGCTCGGCATCACCGGCTTGATTCTGACGAAGGTCGACGGTGACGCGCGTGGTGGCGCTGCCCTTTCGATGCGTGCCGTCACAGGTGTGCCGATCAAGTTCTTGGCGACAGGCGAAAAGCTCGACGGCTTCGAGGTCTTCCACCCCGACCGTCTCGCCCAGCGCATCCTCGGCATGGGCGATGTCATGACCCTGATCGAGCGCGCTGAATCGGAGTTTGACGAGGCGGAAGCCCTCAAGCTCCAGAAGAAGCTGATGCAGAATCAGTTCACCCTGCAAGATTTTCTTGACCAGCTCAAGAAGATCAAACGCATGGGTCCTATCACCCAGTTGCTCGACATGATCCCCGGCATGAACCGCTTTAAGGATCAAATCGACCAGCAGGACATGGAAAAGCGAATCCGCCGCATCGAAGCGATCATCAACTCGATGACCGCCGCCGAGCGACAGAATCCAAAAATCCTCAACGCCAACCGCCGAAAGCGTATCGCGGCGGGCAGCGGTGTCGAGGTTCGGGACGTGAACGACGTGCTGAAGCAGGTTCAGGATATGCAAAAACTCATGAGCCAAATGCGAAATGGGCGTATGCCCGGAATGCCGCGTTTGCCGCGCTAGAAGCGCACGTCGCGTAAGCAGCGTTCGCAACTTCCGCAACTGAGTATTTTTCTCTCAGTGGCTCCCCGCGAATGACATAGGGTCAAACGTGCATGGGAGCGTAGAAGCGAAACTAGGTTTCGCAAGGAGCAGTAAGGAAATGGTTCGTATTCGTTTTCGTCGTGTGGGCGGCAAAAAGCAGCCCAGCTACCGTCTCGTCGTCGCCGACCAGCGCTCCGCCCGTAATGGCGGCATCATCGAATCCATCGGCTACCACAACCCGCGCACTCAGCCTTCGACCGACATTGTCGATGAAGCTCGTGTCCTCCACTGGCTCAGCGTCGGCGCGCAGCCCAGCGAAAGTGTCGTCTACCTGCTCAAGCGCACCGGCACGCTGGCGCGTTTCGAGCGCCTGAAGGCAGGCGAATCGATTGAAACGCTGGTGGCGGAAGCCAACGCCAACGTGCAGTCCGTCAGCCCCAAGACGCGCTATGCGTCGCCGGAAGCGGGTCAGGGTACTTTCAAGCCCAAGGGCGAGTAATTCGCTTCCACAGGCACTTGCAGGGGCGCGCACACCTTGTTGGGACACGTGCTGCGCCCCTTTTTAATACACGCTATAATTCCAGCAGCTTTGGTTTTTACTGAAAACGAACAACCAAAAACTAGGAACTTATTCAATGGAACAGCTTATCGAATACGTCGCTAAAAGCCTCGTGGACGACCCGACGCAGGTCAAGGTGCGCCGCAAGGATTCTGGTTCGTCCATCATTCTGGAGCTGCACGTCGCCCAGCACGACACCGGGCGCATCATCGGCAAAAGCGGGCGCGTCGCCAACGCGCTGCGTACCCTGCTCCGTGCGGCGGAAACCTCGAACGGCAAGCGCGTCATTCTGAAGATCAGCTAAGTTGAATCCTCAGTATCTCCTGCTCGGTGAAATTCTGCGCCCGCATGGCGTGCGCGGCGAACTGCGCGTGCGCCTGCTGACGGACTACCCGGAACGTATTGCCAAACTGAAAACCCTCTATCTCGCTGCGTCGCCCGAAGCGCAGAAAGTCACGCCTTATCAGGTGCGCGGGATGCGGATGAACAAAGGCTTCGGCTTGCTCACCCTCGACCAAATCTCCGACCGCGATCAGGCGGATCGACTGCGCGGCTTGTTTGTGCTGGTGGACATTGCCAACGCCGTCCCGCTCGAAAGCGGCGAGTTCTACCTCTACCAGCTTATCGGGCTGAAGGTCGTCACCAGCATGGGCGAAACGCTCGGCACGCTCACGGAAGTGCTCGAAACGGGCGCGAATGACGTTTACATTGTCGACAGCCCGCAGCACGGCGAAATCCTGATTCCCGTCATTCCACAAACTATCGTCAAGACCGACATCGAAAATGGCGTGCTCATCGTCAACCTGCCGGATGGTCTGATTCCCAATTCGAAGCAGGCATCGGCTGAGTAGCCACGTCGCGCACAAATTCACACGAAATTCGTCTTAATGCTCCTGCGTAGGCTTTCCGTAGGGCAAGCGTCAGGTTCTGTCTCGTTTTCTCCCTCAAACTGCTCCAGCAAAAGCGCAA
>JADLHH010000331.1 GCA_020848855.1 Anaerolineae bacterium
ACCGGTTGGTTCTCGAAGCGGATCAGCGGCAGGTAGCGGTCGAAGATGCGCTCGGCTGCCTGCATCTGCCCCGCCTGGAACGCGCGGAAGACGGCGACCAGGATTTCGGTGAAGGCGAAGCCGGTCATCGTGCCGGACGCGCCGCGCTTCAGTTCTTCGAGGAAGAACATGCCGCCCAGCCCGCCGAATATCGCGTACTGGTCGGTGCGCTCGCGGATGGCGCTGATCTTCTCCATCAGCGGCGGGTCTTCCAGCTTGAGATGGCGTATATTCGGGATTTGCGCCACCAGCGTCGCCAGCAAATCCGGCGACATGATCACGCCGTTGACGGGCGGAAAATCCTGCACGACAATCGGCTGGTCGATGGCGGCGGCGATCTCGCTGTAGAGCGCGATCACGGCGGCGTCGGTCGGCTTCTCCATGCGCGGCGGCGCGATCATCACGCCCGCCGCCCCCGCCGCGAACGCCGCCTGACTCAGTGCGATGCAGGTCTTGATCTCCGGGTGGCTGACGCCGACAACAATCGGTGCGCGCCCCGCCACCGTCTCGGCGACGGTATCGACCACCTGCCGCCGCTCGTCCACGCTCAGCTTCGCCGCCTCGCCCAGCACGCCGAGGATCGTCAAGCCATACGCGCCCCGGTCAAGCTGGAAATTGACCAGGCAGCGCAGGCTGTCCCAGTCCACCTGAAGCGCCGCGTCGAACGGCGTTGCCAGAATATTGAACACCCCCGTGATTTGCTGATTCATGTCAAATCCACCTGTGTTTTCCGCAGGGGCACGGCGTGCCGTGCCCTTACTCAGTCCTCAATCCTCGTCCGTCCTCGCTTGCGAGGCATGAAGTTCGGCACTCAGTCCTTCTTTACAGCACCCCTTCGTCGTATTCGACCCACGGACAGTTGAAGTCGAACGCGGCATACTCCGGCTCGGCGGGCGGCAGCCCCAGCACCTTGCGCGCCAGAATTTCCCCGGCGGCAGGCGAACTCATGATGCCATGCCCGACGTGCGCGATGGAGACGAACAAGCCGTCGACGCCCGGACAGGCGTCGATGATGGCGCGCTCGCTGTCATACGGGTGGGACGCGCCGGTATCGTCGGTGCGGTAGGCGGTCGTGGCGTCGCGGTAGACGTAGTAGCCGATGTTGTGCGAAATGCCGCGCAGGTAGCGCATGTCGCCAAACGCCGAATCTTCCCCGAACTGCCGCGCCAGCACCGCCAGCGTCACCGACGGAAAGCGCGGGTCTTTGAGCGGCGCTGCCGGGTACACCGGGTCGATAATCGCGTCACGAGCGGCGTTCGAGCCGTACTGCGGCGGCACATTTTTATTGAACCAACTGTATTCGTAGCCGAAGATCGCGCCGGACTGTGCTTCGGGGCGGATGTGCGGGTATGGCGCGGCTCCGATCACCATCGGCGCGCGTTCGGGAAACGCCGGATGCCGCCAGCCGGTCGTGAAGCTCTGGCGCGGGCGCAGCATGACCGGCAGCTCGAAGCCCGCCGTGCGCCCGACAATGCGAGCGTTCGCTCCGGCGGCGATCACCACGTTCGGCGCGAAAATATCCCCATGCGACGTGGATACGCCCGCAACCTGCATCCCGACGACGCGAATTGAGACTTCATGGATGCCCAGCAGAATTTGCTCTGATCCGGCGCTCTGCGCGTACCTGTAGATCAGCGCGTTCGAGTCGAGCCATCCGGCGATTGGGTCGTACTTGGCGGCGATCACGCGCTCGCCCACCCAGCCGAAGCGGTAGCGCACCTCGTCGGCATCCAGATACTCGATGTGATCCAGCCCGATTTTATGCAGGCGGCGAACATCCTCGCGCAGCCCATCCGCCTGCGCCGGGGTGAACCCGCAGAACAGGTAGCCGCGCCGCTTGACGGCAATCGACTGCGCCGCGCCTTCGCCCAGGTACTCGTCGGCGTTCTGGAACACCTCGACGCTGCGGCGCATCTGCTTGGCGAGCGGCACGGCGGGCCAGCAGGTGCGGTAGTTTTCGAGCGACGCCAGCGAACTGCCCGCGCCGAGCCGCTCGCTCTGTTCGATCAACACCGTCCGGGTTCCGGGGGCGAGCCGGTTAATCGCCCACAATGCCGCTGTGCCGGCGGGTCCGCCGCCAATGATTACGACATCCGCCGAGCGCGGCATCTCGTCGGCGCCGGGGTTGGAGAAGAATCGCTGGATCATCAAACCTTCCCGCTGGAAGCGCAACGCGACTCTTTTACCCTATCACGCCGCCCCCTGCAATGACCATCCCCACCAGAAAGATGCAAATCTAGATGAGAAAACGCTATCATCGTGTGGCAAACACGAGTGATTACTGGAGTAGCGAATGGCTCAACAATTTACCAAACCCGCCGTCTCGATGGTCGGCAGCCCACTCCCGTCCATTCCCTGGGAAGACCGCCCCGCCGGTTCGAACGCCGCCCTGTGGCGCTACAGCGCCAACCCGATCATCCCGCGCGACGCGACTCCCACGTCCAATAGCATCTTCAACAGCGCCGCCGTACCCTTCGAAGGCAAGTACGCCGGCGTGTTTCGCGTCGACGACACCCGCCGCACGATGACGCTGCACACCGGGCGCAGCGACGACGGTGTTCACTGGAATATCGAGCCGGAGCCGATCCAGTGGCATTTCAGCGACCCTGAGCTGAGCGCGTTCGTCCACCGCTACGACCCGCGCGTGACCTGGCTGGAAGACCGCTACTATGTGACGTGGTGCAACGGCTATCACGGTCCAACAATTGGCATCGGCTACACCCACGACTTCAAGGACTATCACTTCATCGAAAACGCTTTCCTGCCCTACAACCGCAACGGCGTGCTGTTCCCGCGCAAGATCAACGGCAGGTTCGCCATGCTCAGCCGCCCCAGCGACACCGGGCACACGCCGTTCGGGGATATTTTCTACAGCGAAAGCCCGGACATGATTCACTGGGGCGCGCATCGCTTCGTGATGAAACCGAAAAGCTGGCGCTGGGAAAGCACCAAGATCGGCGCGGGTCCCATCCCGATTGAGACCAGTGAAGGCTGGCTGCTGTTCTATCACGGCGTGCTCACGTCGTGCAACGGCTACGTTTACAGCATGGGCGCGGCGCTGCTCGACCTCGACCAGCCCTGGAAGGTCATCTACCGGGCTGCGCCGTATCTGATGTCGCCGCAGATGCTCTACGAGTGTGTCGGCGACGTGCCGAACGTGGTCTTCCCATGCGCGTCGCTCCACGACCCAGACACCGGGCGGATCGCCATCTACTACGGCTGCGCCGACACCGTCACCGGCCTGTGCTTCTGCCAGGTCGACGAAGTGCTCGACTGGCTGAAGCAAAACGCGTCATAACCCGCGGCACGCTCCCGCGGGAAGCCTGGTTCCATGGCCGCCCGGAAAGGCCGCCCATCGCGGCGCTCACCACCGTCCGCGGCCGCCGCAGTTGATGCACACGCCTGAACTGCTGCACGTGCTGCATCCGGTGTTCCCCGAGCCCCGAAAACGCCCGGTC
>JADLHH010000332.1 GCA_020848855.1 Anaerolineae bacterium
CCAGATAATTCAGCACCGCCGCATCGTCGGTCAGGTACGGCTGGAGAATCTGCGCCATTTCGCGGACGGGCTGCGGGTAGAAATCCTGAATGACCTTGCCCATCGCTGGGTCGCGGCTGAGCAGCACGCCAGGCGCGACCCACAAGATGAGCAGGATGGCAGCCGGGACTCGCCGGCGGTGCAGCGTAGCGACCCCCAGCCCGCCGATCATCGCCAGAAATGGCTGCACGGCGATTCCGTAGCGCGGCTCGCTCAGGCGGGTGACGGCGTAGGCGGCGAGCGTGATCGGTGTGAGCAGGAGCAGCATCGCCCACAGGAAGCCGCTGCCACGCCGCCGAACGCTGAATAGGGCAAACAGCCCGAACAGCGGGACGGCGGCGTTGCTGAAGGCATAGAGCGTGCGCGTCACGATCTCCGCGAGCGATTGCACATCGACCGGGGCGCGGACGGCGTCGCGGGTGGCGGCAGCCGCGCCGATTAGCACATTGAGCCAGGGGAAGAACAGGATCAACGGGATTGCCAGCGCGACCGATGCGGCGATCCACCCGCTACGGCTGGCGCGGCTGGCTTGCCGCGCCACATGCCACACGCCAATCGCGCCCAAGACGACGAACGCGACCGGGTGCAGGTAGATCAGTAGCGTGCCGCTGAGCGCGACGGCGGCGTAGCTCAGCCAGCCGCGATTCGGGCGTGCCGCGACCCGCCAGTAGGCGTAGAACAGCGCGACCGAGCAGGCAAGATAGAGCGTGTAGCCGCGCAGTTCGTGCGTGAAGTACAGGAACATCGAGCTTGCGCCGAGCATCGCAGCGGCGGCGAGCGCGGCGAGCGCATCGCGGGTCAGGGTGTGAGCGAAGCGATACGTGAGCGCGACCGCGACCAGCCCGCCGAACAGGCTGAGCGCCCGCCCCGCCAGTTCCGTCCAGCCGACGAGGTTGCCCCATGCTGAAAGAATCAATGGGTAGCCCGGAGTCTGCCAGGGATCGTCGGCGACGACGCGATCCCAGATTTGCGCGGGCGCGAGCGGCTCGGTGAAAGCGGCGGCGCCAGCGTTATAGAGCGACCACCATTCGTCGTACCAGATGCCGTCGGCGTTCAGGTTCCACGCACCGACCGCCGCGACCAGCAGCAGAACCGCGATCACCGGCAGCCAGCGATGCTCAGCCAATTGCCGCGTCATGAATTTGCCATCGACCCGATTTCACTGCGCGCCCATCTCACCGGCAAGCCAAATCCTATCTCTACAGCCGTCGATCTGCCCCCGCGCTGAACCGCCCCGTCCGTGCGGCGCGTCCCGGCACATGTGCCGGAATTCACCGTTCGAATTGTACCGTAATGCAGCCGGGGGCAGAAGATGCGCGGCATCCCCCGGTTTACATTATTAAATTGGTTGAACATGTTGTAAGGCGTGTTGATCAATAGATTTCGCATTGAGATAAGAAACCGTTTGTTTATAAGACCCGAATATTGCTGTTACGTGCAATAAGATTTGTCTAACTTTGTATAATTTTTCACAATTTAACTCCTTAATTGGCTATGATAATAGAAGGCTTGTGCTTATTTTCACTTATGCAAAGCCTGAACTCAAATATTTGCCTTGATTTGCCTTAGGAGATTCATCATGAAACACAAATTTCTAATCGTAGCGCCGATGTTACTGGTGCTGCTGCTACTGAGCGTCTCGGCGGTGGGGGCGCAGGGATCCGTCGGGAGCTGCGGCATCTATGCGGACAAAACTAGTTTAGCGGAGGGAGAAACCGTCCAATTTGATATCGGTTGCCTCTTCGGTGGCATAGTAGACCTCTATGCCTTCCAGTTCGGCACAACCGCGACCGGTCCCATTCACACCGTCGGCGGTGCCACTCAATATATGACGGGGCAGAATTGGTTTGATACCGGGTACCATGGCGGCATTGAGCCTTTCACGGCGGACAACAAGCTCACCAACTTTGCATCTTCGAGCATGGCTGATATCGGAGTCACTACTCCTGATGAAACTATCCTCTTCGGCTCGATCGAATACACTCCCAATCACGTAGAAGGAGATACCACAGCTACGCTCAGCTTCCTCTCCTATAACTCCCTGAAGTTGGGCGACCACTGGGGTGCGAGCATCACTCCTTCGTCGTTAACCAGTTCGGTCACAGTCAACATTATCGATATGTGGTCGCTCCGCCTGACAGTGAAATCCGACGGTCATGAAATGTCAAAGTTGAGCACCGTTCAGGCAACAGTTGACTCACTGCCCCCGATGTCACAGGCGACAGCGTGGGCACCGCCGGGTGGCGAACCCAGCGTAGCGTTCAACTTCGAGGATAAGTTAGTTGCCGGAAGCACACCCTCATTGTTGGTGAGTATGAGGAGTCACCTTTCCTGCTTTTCACCTGCGCTAACTTTGGGTGGGTCCGTCACTACCGGGACGATCACGCTATTCGCGGGTGAAGTGGCAGCACCGGTGCTTGAGGCGACTCCGACGATTGATATGGTGGACATAGTCAGGCTTGGGGACATGATAGCCGGGATAGTCGTTTTTAACCCGAATAAACCCACAGAGGATGTTAACGGTAGCGGTTCGGTCAACATCTTCGACCTGATCCATGCGTCGCGTAACTACGGCACGCAGCAGGGCGCGTGCGTAGTGGGATAGAGTTGTGAAACGACTGAGGCGGGTGGGAACGCCTACCCGCCTCCTGCAAGGAACGAAAATGCTCTTATTCAAGCGTCTATCTGCAATCATTCTCGCATTGCTGCTAGCGGCGCCGCTTCTGGCGCAAAGCGCCGATCCGTCGGTCGAAGTCGTCCTCAGTACTAATCAGGCGCAGAAGGGTGAGACCATCTACGCCGACGTGCTCATTCACAATGGTCAATCCGTTCACGGAGCCGACGTTGGCATTACCACGGACGAATGCCTTCGGGTGATCGAGCGACAACCCGGCAATTATCTCCCATCTACTGGGGAAGAAGGCGGGTTTTCGCCGTTAGCGGAACTGAGTGATCATGCTACGCGCTTCGCCGTCGCCATCATCGACCGGTCGCGGATAGCCAGCGGCGACGGTGTGTTCTACCGCGTCAAGCTGGAAGTGATTTGCGAGGTTGCGACACCTGAAGTGAAGGTGACCTTCGCGCAGCTAGTCTCTCCAGTCGATCCGAATGACGCAGGCGGCGATCTGCGTAGCTTTAAACCAGAAAATGGGAACCTGAGCGCGGTCAGCGACACCCTGACGGTACAGCCGGGCGCGATTGTGGCTGAAGCGGTTGCGGTTCCGACGCTCATACCGCTCGCGGATGCTGTCGCTGCGGCTGCGACGCCCGCCATCAGCCAGAATACGATCCTGATCGCCGCGCTGGTGGTCATGGCGCTGTGCGTCGTCGGCATCGTCGCGCTGCTGCTGGTGTACCGCCGGCAGCGCGTGGCGCGCTAGCCACCGATCATGAAACGCGCCGCCCTGCTCGCGCTGCTCATCACCACCGCGCTCACCAGCGGGATGCTGGAGGGGCAGGCGGCGCGCGTCTCGCTCTCGTTTACCACCAACGTGCTGGATGTCGGCACGCCCACAGTCATCGACCTCCTGATCGACTGTCAGGCAGAGTCGTGCGCGGCTGCCGACATCCGCGTGCGCTTCAACCCGGCGGCGCTGCGCGTCGATGCCATCGCGCTGGGCGACTTCCCCACGCAGACCGGCAGCAGCGTCTATCTGCTGGAGCATCAGGTGGATGCCGCCAGCGCCACCTTCACGCTGCGCTACGTCAGCCTCGACGATGGGCGTCCTGCCAGCGCGGGAACCGGCACGCTCGCCCACATCACCGTCACGGCGCTCGCCGATGGCTTGACCGAGCTTCAGTTTGACCGGGCTTCGGTTGCCTCGCTGGATGGGCGGACGGTTTTCACACCGCAGACGGCTGTCGGGACGGTGCTGGTGCGCCCGGTTCAGCAGCGGCACACCCTGTCCGTGCGTACCGAAGCCGCCGCGCCGGATCAAATCTCGGTGATCGCGCCGGATGCCAGCGCCGTTGTCTCGCGGACGCGCGTCGGCGACACCCTGCTGGTCGAGACCAATCCGGCTTCCAGGCCCGGCGCAGAAGTCCTCATCGACGCGGCGGGGCATCTCGGCTGCACGACACCCGGCAGCGAAGATCGCAGCATTACGCTCCGCGCCGGAGATGTTAATAACGACGGTGTTATCGACCTTCGGGACGCGGACATCATCGGCAGCGCTTTCGATGGTAATTCGGAGCCAGAAGCCGACGTGAATCATGACGGGGCGGTGGATATCTTCGACCTCATCCACGTCGGGCGAAATTGCGGGCTGAATTCGGGTGAGTGCGGATGATGCGGCTGGCGCTGGCTTTCCTGATGCTCTTTATCGCGCTGCCCGTGCTGGCGCAGAGCAGCGCCCCCGTCCGCATCGAAGCGGTGCTGGCGAGCATCAATCGCGATGATTCGGGCGATGCCTCGACCGAAGAAGCTGCCGCTTCTCCCGAAGTACTCCCCCCTGATCAGCCGACCGATATCCCAAACCCGACCAGCACCCCGTTGCCCGTGATGGTCGAGACTACCTTCCCGACAGCTACGCTGCCGCCAACCGAAACGATTCCCGTTCCGTCTCCCGGTGCAGATCAGCCGACGGACACGCCCGTGGAGTCGACCAGCACGCCGTCCATCGTACCAACGGTGACAACGATCCTGCCGACCGCTGCGCTGCTGTCCACAGACTCAGCGACCGGAGCGCCAACTGGTGAAGCTTTACAGTCCCTAACGCCAGAATCGTTCGCGTCCGCCATGCCGCCGACTGCGCTTCCGTACCCGACGGTAGTACTCCCACCGTTGACCAGTATTCCGCTGGTTTTGCCAGCATCGGCATTCTTTGACGACGGGGCACACGATTGGTCGGCTTCGCCCGGCTGGTCGCTACAATCCCACGAAAATGGGTTGGCATGGGTGATGACCGGCTCCGGCAGCGGAATGCTTTTCTGGCAATCCCCGATTTCGCTGGTTGGCGCGGTCGCCCCGGTTACCCTCACGTTTCAGTCGTGGGTTTCCGGCAGTGGAGTCGCTGTCGTGCAGGTGAGTGTGGGTGGTCAGGACTGGCAGCCTATCGCGGTCGCGCCACCATCCGAAGGCTGGACGACGGTCAGCGTGGATTTAAGCCATTTCGTCGGCGGCGTGATATTCATCGGGTTTGCCTGGCAGGGCGCGAATGCCGATGCGTCCGGTCAATGGGCAATCGATTCTGTGCTCGTCGCAGCCAGCCCACCGACGGAGATCCCGCCCGTCCCGGTCAGCACCGAAATCGTCATCGAACCGAGTCCCACCAGTGCGCTCATCGCAGCCGCAACAGCTACGAACACGGAAATTGCCGACACAGCCACGCCTCAGATCATCGAGACCATGCAGCCGACTGCCATCGTTTCCGAAACGGCTGATACTGAAAATGTGCCGGAGTCGACCGACGAGAAACCGGGCACTTTCGACGCAGCGACCGAAACGCCGACCGTGATACCCTCTACCGTCCCAACCGAAGAAGTGAGCGCCACCAGCACCGACACCGTTCAGCTTGCGGCAACGGAGCAAGCCGCGTCTGTGTTGATCGTGTGCGAACTGGACATTGATGGCGACGGAGTCGTCACCGAAACGGATCTCGTGCAGATTGGTCGCGAAGCATTCGACACAGCCGCCGGCGAGCCATCAGTCTACGATCTGGACGGCAATCAGCAGGTCGATATCGGCGATCTCCAGATCATGACAGGCTACCTGTTTGAGACGTGTTCGCGTTAGCGAAAAGCGAAGGGTTGCCCCAGCGCGTCTCAATCTTACTTCGCGCCCATGCGCATCCCCCCATCCAGCCGGATGACTGCCGCGTTGAGCATGGTGTTCTCGACGATTTGCTGCGCCAGCCGGGCGTATTCCTCCGGCTTGCCCAGGCGCGGCGGGAACGGCACCTGCTGGCTGAGCGACTCACGCGCCGCTTCGGGAATCGACCCCATCATCGGCGTATCGAACACCCCCGGCGCGATTGTGTTGACGCGGATGCCGTCGCGGGCGAGGTCGCGCGCCAGCGGCAGGGTCATGCCGACGATGCCGCCCTTCGACGCCGCATACGCCGCCTGACCGATTTGCCCGTCGAACGCGGCGACCGACGCCGTGTTGATGATCACCCCGCGCTCGCCTTCCGGGTTCGGCTCGTTGCGCGCCATTGACGCTGCCGCCAGCCGGATCACGTTGAATGTGCCGATCAGGTTGATGCGGACGACCGTCTCGAACACGTCGAACGGGTGTGGTCCGTTCTTGCTGGTGGTGCGCAGCGCCATCGCAATCCCGGCGCAGTTGACCAGAATTTGCAGCGAGCCGAAGCGTTCGTGCGTCGCGTTGATGGCGGCGCTGACATCTTCCTCGCTGGTAACGTCGGCGGTGACCGAGATAGCGCGTTCGCCTAACTGGGCAGCCAGTTCCAGCGCGCGCCCCTGATCGCGGTCGAGCACGACGACGTTCGCGCCGCCTTCGATAAACCGCGATGCGGTCGCTGCGCCCAATCCAGACGCCGCGCCGGTGATTAGTGCGGTAGCTCCTCTGAGATCCAAAGCCGGTTTCTCCTGAACAAACCTGCCGAACCTTATTTGGCAGTTATTCTAACAGGAGTCGTAGTGCGTTACCCGTTCGCGCCGCCTTCGACAATCGCCCTGATCCACGGCAGATGTTCGGTGTAATGCTGGAAGGTATCCCCGGAAATCCACAGCAGCGCCGGGCGCTCCTGTGTTGACCCCGGCTGGTAGACCCGGTACGGGCGCTGCAAATCCCAGTCGTAGAGCGGTTCGAGCCTGGCGAGCAGTTGCTGGTGAACGTCGTGCAGTTTCTGGCGCGCGGCGTCCGGCGACAGGTCTTTGTTCTGCCGCTGGATGACGGCGTTGATGGCGTCGATGTCGCGGCTGTCCCATGTCGCCTGATCGACTCCCATGCGCTCGTGACGCGGCTGCCTATCCAGCATGGCGTTGATGCTGTCTTCCCACACGGCGAGATGCGCGATGTGATCCTTTGCAGTCCAGCCGGCAGCATCGGTCGGGACGTTGAGCTGGTCGTCCGTCAGCGAATCAATGTAGGCGTTGAAGGCACTCCAGCCGGCGTCGATGGCGGCGAGCAGTTCGTTTTTGCTCAGGATTTCGTGTTCCGCGCCGTTGGCGATGGCGTCCATCCAGGGGATATGGTCGCCATAGTGACCGTAGCTGTTGCCCACAATCGACCAGATGATCGGGCTTTCCGAGGTTGACGTGGGCGCGAAGTCTTTGTACGGGCGCATCAGGTCGGCGTCACTGAATGCCTTGACTTTGGCGACAAGCTGCTGGTGGACGGCTGCGAACGCCGCCTGCACTTCCGCCAGCGATTTGTCGCGGTGAAGCTGCTGGATCGCCCCGTTCAATTCGTCGTAGCCGCCTTCGGTATGCCACGTTTCGGGATGCCAGACTTCCGGCGGAACGCCCATGCGCTCACGCCGATCCTCATCGCTGATATCGGCGAGAAAGCCATCTTCCCAGACGACGAGGTGCATCAGGTGATCTTTCACCGTCCAGCCCGCCGCGTCGGTTTTCCGAGCGAGTTGTTCGTCTGTCATAGGTTGAAGGAAGGCTTGCAGCGAGTCCCAGCTTTCTTGTAGGCGGGAAAGAAGCTCGGCGGTGGTCACTTCGGGGTTGTTTGCCATCGGGATTGCCTTTCGGATGCGTAGAGCTTTCTCGTGATGCTAAATGGCGGCGAGTCCGGTATCCGTGATACCACGACGCGCCCGATCCGGTTCAGTTTTTGCCCATCTGCTCGACCGAGAAATCGAGCGCAATGACGTACGACTCGTCGAGCAGCAGGGCTTTCGCCAGCCGCGAGCGCCCGTGTTCGTCGGTCGTCTCGAAGCTCGAATCTTCGCTGAGGCTGTAGGAGACGTTGTGGTGGCTCAGCACCTTCACCACGCGCTCGGCGAACGGCTTGGGCATCGTGCCAAGCAAGCCGTAGCCCGAACTGAGCAGGTCGACCATCGGCATGGTGCGGTTGATGTCGTCCGCCATGTCGACCAGATGCCGCCACTGCCCGAAGGTGCTGACGTATGCTTGCGACAGGTCGAGCACCAGTTCGTTGACATTCTCCGGCTTGCCGTCGAAGTGGACGGCGACGCGCGGCGTGTTGTGATGGTACAACAGCGGGTGCTCGTCGACGATGCTCAGCCGCCCAAACACGCCCAGGCTGACGCGGTGTTCGCGCACGCCCAGCGCCCGGATGACGTAATCGTGCTGCGGGCGCAGCCCTTCGACCGCTTCGTCGAACTGCGCCGTTTCGACAATCAACTGAAGCTCGTTGGGGACGCCGCCCATCTGCGCGACCAGCAGGACGCCGTAATCGCGCTCGCCCGCCAGCTCGCGCAGGAGTTGTTCGCGCATTGGCATGAGCTACGCCGTCCCGCGCAGCTTGCCAGCCAGCCAGTCGGACGCCGGGTTGCCGCGCGCTTCCGAATCGGCGATGACGGCTTCGAAGTCGTAGGCGATGGCGCGCAGATCGACCTGCACATCGTCGCCCTCGAACGTGAAGATGCCGTACTCGGCTTTGCCGGCGTTGGTGTCGAACGGCACGCCGACGCTGCCGACGTTGACGACCCGCCAGCCGCGCACCAGACGATCCATCTGCACGTGGATGTGCCCGCCAATGCCGAGCCGTCCTTCACGGTCGAGCAGGGCGTCGGCGGCTTCTTCGTCACTGCTGGTCGGCGTGATCGCCGCGCCCTCATCGTCGCCGGGCGTGCCGTGATAGCCGATCACGTAGCCGTAGCCGTCGACTTTCAGGTCAGTCTCGCCGGGCAGATTCGCCAGAAATTCGTATTCGTCGAACCCAAGCTGATCGGTACACCAGTTGAACCGCTCGCCGAAGTCGCGCCAGAACCGGCGCAGGTTGGCGAACTCGTCGGCGTCTTTGGCGGGCTTGGCGGCGGTCGGGCGCGAGCCGTAGACCAGATGGCGGTCGGTGTTGCCGTGAATGACGCGGATCGAGCCTTTTTTCTGCTCGTCGTCCTTGACGGCATCGACCAGCGCCTTGACGCGCCGGATACATTCGGCGGGGCGCGGACCGAACGCCGCGAGGTCGCCAAGGAACCAGGTCACGTCGGCGCCGCCCTGCGCCTGCAAGTCGGCGAGCGCGGTTTCGAGTGCGGTCAGGTTGCCGTGAATGTCGGAAAGCACTGCCAGACGCATGGCATCTCCTTCTGAGTCAGTGGGCAGGGGGTTATTGTAACGCAGGGTGGATATTTGGAGGGAATGGATTGTTGTTTGTAGGGGTGGGTTTGTGCTCTTGGCTGCTACAGCTCGTCCTGCATCCGGCGGGCGGTGTAGATGTCCCACGATTCGGTAATGCCGTCGCGCTTGTAATCGGCGAAGCTTTCGGCGAAGAACTGCGCCAGCCGGTCGACCGTCACCATGTGACCGATCAGCGCGCTGATTCCCTGCTCGACCACGTAGCCGGCGTACCAGCGCGCCCATGCTTTATCGTAGACGCCCTTGAGTTCGGTCTGCTCGTGGCGGGCGTGCGCCTGCCCCGCCTGCCGCAGCAGATCGGCGATTTCGTCAACCCGGTCGTCCACTCGCCGTCCCTCATTCGCCCCACGCGATTCGACAGTCTCAATGAAGCATTGTCACGCAATTTGGTGAAATTAATATAGCATATATATGGAGACACAGTGCGCCCGATCACGCATCTGCGAGCAGAATGCCTATGCTATACTGCCATCATGGATGAGTCGGAATGGATACGGCAAATTCGGGCGCGCGGCTGGGGCGATGCGCTGAGTACGGCGCTCGACGTGCTGGAGCCGCTGGGACCGCTCGGCGCGCAGGTGTTATGGGTGGCGCAGCCTGCCGCCCGGCTGGTCGGTGGTTGGGGCGAGATGCTCGGCGCGCTGGCGCAGGCGCTTTTTGGCAAA
>JADLHH010000333.1 GCA_020848855.1 Anaerolineae bacterium
CCGTCGCCGTGATGGTCGGCTTTGGCGTGAGCTACCTGTGGGCGCGGCTCGGTGGTCGGCGCATCCGCTGGATCATCTTGATCGGTGCGATGACGCTGATCGCGTTCGAGTATCAGGTATGGTGGGGGCTGCCGACGATTCCCGGCGTCGTGCCCGAACCGATCGCGGCGCTGGCTGCACGCGCCGACATTCACGCGGTGTTCGACATCCCCGGCGGGCATCTGCTGGTGGACAAGGACGGCATGTTCCTGCAAACCGGGCATCAGCATCCGATGATCACCGGGCAGGTGGCGCGCCGCTCGCCCGCCGACCCCGCGAAAATCGCGCTGCTGCAGGGCACGCTCGACCCGGCGCTGCTCGACGCGGCGGGTGTGGACATCGTCATCCTGCACAAAGACTACGCCAGCCCGGAGCTGGACGCTTTCGCGCGGGCGCGGTTGGGCACGCCGTTCTACGAAGACGACCAGTTCGCGGTATTCGAAGCGCCGGTCGCTGGCGGTGCGCCGGGATTCGTCGCGCTGGCGCCCGACCACGACACCATCACGACCCAGGCGGACAGCTTCGTCTACGCGCCGGAAGACGGCTGGGTGACGTTCACGGCGGACGTTATCGGCGCGGATCAGGGGGTCAGCCTGCTGCTCGACGGCGCGGTTGTCGGGCGCTGGATGCTCGACGGCGCGACGACGATCCGCGCGCCGCTGCCGGTTACGGCGCAATCCTACCACGCGATTTCGCTGGCGCTCGATCTAACCTGCCCGGAGCATTTCGACTCGGCGCTGGCGTGCCGTTCGGTCGCGCTGGGCGATATCACGTTCGATTTCACGCCCACCCCATTGAGCGACCCAACGACATTCGAGCGCGGCGTGACGCTGACGCGCAGTTATACTCCGCCGCAAGCCCGTGCGGGCGAGACGCTTTCCGTGTGGCTGTGGTGGGGCTTCACTCAGCCGCGCGATGAGCGTGAAATTCGCTTCGTCCACGTTACCGATGCCGCTGGGACGCTGGTCGCCCAGCAGGATATTACGCTCGGCGTGATCGTCCCCGGCGAAACCCGCGCCGAGTCGGTCGAGATCGCGCTGCCCGCCGACCTGCCGCCGGGCGACTACACCGTCAGCGCCGGATGGTACATTTACCCCGACATCACCAACTTCTGCGTGCTGCGTGATAGCGCCTGCGTCGAGCGCGCCCTGACTCTCGGCACGGTGCAGGTCGTCCCGTGAGTCTCCCCGCGAAAGTGGGGGAATATCGCGCGCTATCGTCGTGTATGATCCGTGCGGGCGCAATTGACCGAGGATCAACACCGTGTTTCGCGCATTTGTCCTGGTGGTGCTGTTGGCTTCGCTGGTCTCGTGTTCCGGCTGGATTTCCGGCGGCACGAACTGCACGCGCGTCATCCACGCCGCCGGCGGGGCTGCCACGTGTAGCGGCACGATTGAGCGGCTGACCGGCAGGCAACTACTGACGTTCAAGCTGCGCGATATCGCCGCCGGCGGCGCGATTAACGCCCGTATCAGCGTGACGGTGACGGGCGGCGTGGTGACAGTCACCTACCGCAACAGCAGCGGCGACAGCGTCGCCTACGCGGTGACGGCGGACGCGCCGCTGTCGTTCCAGGACAGGCTACGGATCGTCTTCATCGACGAGGCGGAGATCACACTGTACGCGCAGGGCGGCAGCGCCGTCGGCATCCAGTACGCGGCGGAGTTCACGCGGTGATATTCACCGCGCTTGATAGCACGCGGCGATAATGGCATAATCAGCGGTAATTCACCGAGCAGCGACGGAAACCACTATGACAGCCGAAATCACAGAAATTGCTCCCCTCAGCGTGTTCGTCACCGGGGCGACCACCGCGCTGGGGCGCGCGGTCACGCGGCAGCTACGAGCCGCCGGGCATCGCGTCACCGGGGCGACCAGCGGCTACGAGAACGCCGCCATCGTCCGCGCCGACGGCGGTATCCCGGCGTACCCAAACCTGTTTCGCGCGGGCGAAATGCGCAGCGTAATGACGGCGGCGAAAGCCGACGTGGTGCTGAACCTCGCGCCGCAGGCTGCCAACCATCTGCCGCAGGCACGCGCCAACTGGGATGCCCGCCTGATGAGCGAAGGCGTCGACGCGCTGCTTGAAGCGGCGCAGCAGGCGGAAGTCAAATTCGTCGTCCACGCCAGCTACGCCTTCGCCGGCGAACATGCCGAAGCGCTGGACAACTTTCTGGAGACGGTGCGCGCGGGCGAGCGCAAGGTGCTGACCGGCGGCGTGCCGGGCTGTGTGCTGCGCCTCGGTTTCGTCTACGGCGCGGAGTCGCCGGAGCTGGTCAGCGTGCGGAATACGCTGCTGGCGGGCAGGACAGTGGACTGCGGTCCCGCCGATTCGCACGTCTGGTGGCTCAACGTCCCCGACGCTGCGCGCGCCGTGATCGCCGCGATGAACGCCCGCCCGGCAGGGGTGCTGCTCAACGTGGTCGAAGACAAGGCGGTCTCTCCGGCGGCGTTCATGGGCTATTTCGCTGAAAGCCAGGGCATGACCCCGCCCGGACACGCGCCGCGCTTCGCGGTGTGGGCGCAGCCGTCGCCGACGCAGGCGGCGCTGATGCGCCTGAGTCCGCACATCAGCAACGTTAAGGCGAAAGAACTGCTCGGCTGGTCGCCGCGCTTCCCCAGCTACAGGGAAGCCATCGACGACGCGCTGCTGAGCTGGCGGGCTGCCACTGAGGTGGGAAGCGCCGCGACGTGACGCTCAAGGGAGTTCTGTTCGATCTGGACGACACACTGCTCGACTGGAGCAGCTTCGGCGGCGACTGGTCGGCGATGGAGCGCGAACATTTGCGTGGTGTGTTCGACTACATCTGCGCCGAAGTGCAGCCGCTGGACGATCTCGATGCCTATTCCGCCGAATTTGGCAACCGGATGCTGGCGGCATGGACATCGGCGCGGGGCACGTTTCGGGCGCCAAACCTGGGCACGCTGCTGGTCGAAACGTCGGTGGCGTTCGGCGTCCCGCCGGAAGCGCTCGACCCGCGCCGCTGCCTGCTCGCCTACGACTGGAAGAAGATTCCCGGCACGCGCGTCTTCCCCGAAGTGCCGGAGACGCTCGCCCTGCTGCGCCAGCACGGGATCAGGATCGGCATC
>JADLHH010000334.1 GCA_020848855.1 Anaerolineae bacterium
GCGCACGTTCGCCGCCCATAAGCCAGCCGCAGCGCCGGGCGTCATCGAGTCTTACCCATCGAAAAGCAGCATCGCCTCATCCCGATTCTGACGTGTTTCGTCGGCGCAGTTCGGGAATTTCGCGCGTCTCTGGTGCGCGAATCTAAGAATATTCGAGTCTTTTGCCATCCTAATGGTTTGTTTGCCCCAAGCATTATAGAATAGGGAAACTGAAGCACACTCACCTGCAAATTCCATATCATCCGGGCGACAGTGCTGTGGCTGGACGGCATCGACGGGTCCGGCAAACAAGAGCCGCAGGTTTCGAGTTTTGATGCGCACGGCTGGATGCATCCATGAGATGGTCAACGGCGGCGAATAACCGTATCTTGTTTCTGGGAGCGGGTATCCTTGTCATCGTTCTCGGACTTACCACACTTTCCAATACGCAAACCGTTGCCGATATCGACCAGCTTCAAATGAACGACCAGGTCAACAGGTTGCTATTGTATGGCGGCTATACCAATACGCATTCTGCTCGTTGAAGACAACCTCGACGATGTCGAGCTGCTGCTGTTCGCGCTTCGGGGTTCCGGCTATGAGCCACACCTTGAACAGGCAGAGAACGAGAGCGAGTTCCGCGACCGCCTGCGTGATAACATCGAACTGATCGTCGCCGACTACAACCTGCCAAGTTTCGGCGCGGTGCGAGCACTGCGTATACTGAAAGACGAAAATATCGACATTCCGCTGATCGTCGTGACCGGCACAGTGACGGAACAGGTCGTGGTGGAATGTCTGAAGCTCGGCGCGTCGGACTATCTACTCAAGGATCGTCTGGCGCGAATCGGCGGCGCCGTACAGCACGCGCTGGACGAACACCGGCTGCGCGAAGAGAAGCGGCAGGCAGATGAAGCGCTGCGCCGGTACGCCAACGAACTGGAACAGCGGGTCGCCGAGCGCACCGCCGAACTGCAGCGGGCAAAAGACTCGGTCGAGATCATCCTCAACCACACGAGCGACGCCATCGCTCTGACGGGCAGTGACGGCTCGATCCGCCGCGTCAATCCGGCTTTCGAGCGGATGTTTGGCTACCATACCGACGATATCCTGAATCAGCCGTTTCTGAGCCTGGCAGATCCCGAAGACCAGCCCATGCTCGCCGAAGCTATCAGCGCGGCGTGGCAGCAGCAGGAGCCGGGGCGCGTGGAAGTGAGCGTCGTGCGCCGCGACGGCACCAGCTTCGACGCGGATATTGCGCTGGCGGTCATGGCAAACCGGGACTCTTTCGACGGCGTCGTATGCAGCATCCGCGATATCAGCGAGCGCAAGCGCATTGAACAGGGGCTTCGGCAGGCGCTCGAAAAGGAACGCGAACTGAGCGATCTGAAATCGCGGTTTAGCTCGATGGTGTCGCACGAATTCCGTACGCCGCTTTCGGTCATCATGTCGTCGAGCGACCTGCTGCGCAACTACAGCGACCGGATGACCCCTGACCGCCGGGACTCGCAGCTTGAAAGCATCCAGCAGCAGGTTCGCCGCCTCGCTTCGATGCTCGACGACATCCTCGCGCTGGCGCGAGCGCAGAGCGTCGGCTTGGATCTCGTGCTGACGCCGCTCGACGTTCGCCGTTTCTGTGAGGATATCGTCGCCGAACTGCGCCCGACCGCGACCAACCACACCTTCCACTTCGAAGCCGAGGGCGACTGTTACGCTACGAAAGCGGACGTCAAGCTGCTGCGGCAAGCCGTGACGAACCTGCTCTCCAATGCCGTGAAATACTCACCGGAAGGCAGCAATGTCTATACGCGGCTTGCGTGCGAAGACAAACGCATTTTCATCCAGATCGAAGATGAGGGCGAAGGCATTTCGCCGGAAGACCAGCAGCACCTGTTCGAAGCCTTCTTCCGGGCGAAGAACGTAATGTCCATTCCGGGGTCGGGGCTGGGGCTGTCAATCGTCAAGCAGGCGATTGAGGCGCACGGCGGCACTATCGCCTGTACAAGTGTGCTGGGGCGCGGCACGATCTTCACGCTGGAGCTGCCCGTGATCGACCGGGATACTCTCGTGAACGACTGAGCGCCGGGCTGGCGCAATTGCCGCCAGATTCGCCGGAAGCGCAGCGCCGACGCATTTCGAACCGATTATGCTCACCAGCGTGAGCATTTTGTTGACATCCCCTGCCCGATGTGGTAGCTTTTCCAGTATGACACCGTTTGGAACCTCGACTCCCATGTGTTGCTGCGCGATGTGTTGTCGCACACTGATAAGGCGCGAGTCTTTCCAGGTGGCATTGGCATAGGTCGTTCTGTCTGCATAACAGAAAGCCAGTCCCCAGGGACTGGCTTTTTTTTGTTCTTATCCGGCTCACGCGCGCGACACGATCTGATGAGGATGCAAGTATATGGACAACTGGAAAGATACTTTGGGGGACCAGATTCCCGATGAGCGCGCCAGCGAAGTCGACGTGTTCGCCGGGCAGCTTGAACTGCGCCGCCAGAACAAGCTGGACGAGCGAGTATTCGCCGAAAGCCGCCTGCGCTGGGGCATTTACGGGCAGCGCTACGACAACGGGCAGCGTTTCGACGGCACGACGACGCAAACGCTGAACTATCCTTCCGGCGACCTCGTCAAGGGCGCAAACACCTTGTGGGACGCGCCGGGGATGCAGCGCATCAAGATTCCGTTCGGCGGCGTGACGCCCATCCAGATGGAAGTGCTGGCGGAGCTTGCCGACGAGTATTCCGACGGAATCCTGCACGTCACAACGCGGCAGGACTTCCAGCTTCATTACGTGCATATTGACGACACGCCCGACCTGATGCGGCGGCTGGCAGCGGTCGGCATCACCACGCAGGAAGCGTGTGGGAACGCCGTCCGCAACGTGACCGGCTGTCCGCTGGCGGGCGTGTGCCATGACGAAGCATTCGACATCACGCCCTACGCGAAGGCGCTGGCGCTTTTTATGATGGGGCATCCCGATACGCAGGATTTCGGGCGCAAATTCAAGCCGGCGTTCTCCGGCTGCGAACAGCACGCCTGCGGGCTGGTCAATATCCACGACCTGGGCTTGCTGGCGCGCACGCAGATCGCCGATGGCGAAGTCAAGCACGGCTTCACGGTCTATGTCGGCGGCGGCTTGGGGACGATTCCGCATCAGGCGAAGATACTGAGCGAGTTCGTGCCGGAAGAAGAAATTCTGCCGCTGGCGCAGGCAATTGCGCGCGTTTTCGCCCGGCTGGGCGAGAAGAAGAACCGCAATCGCGCCCGCATCAAATTCCTGGTCGAGCAGCTTGGTATCGAGGAATTCCGGCGGCTGGTCTTCGAGGAGCGCGAAATCCTGCCTTACGACGAGCAGTGGGCGGCATACCTGAGCGATGTGCCCGATTATCAGGAGCAGCCCGCCAAGCCCGCCGTCTCGCTCAACGGGCAGGTGCGCCCGGACGGTTTCGAGGCGTGGCAGGAAACCAACGTCTACCCCCAGCGGCAGGCGAATTACGCTGTTGTGTATATCAACCTGCCGCTGGGCGACATCACCTCGACCCAGATGTTCAGGCTGGCGGACATCGCTCGCAAGTACGCCGGAGACAACGTCCGTACAACCGTCGAGCAAAACCTGGTGCTGCGCTGGGTGTCCGAAGCCGACCTGCCCCGGTTGTATGCCGAACTTCAGTCGCTTGGCTTGGCGGAACCGGGCATCGGCACGATTGTCGACATCACAAGCTGCCCCGGAACCGATACGTGCAAGCTCGGCATCGCGTCGTCGCGCGGTCTGGCGGGGGAGCTGCGCACCCAGCTTGCCAAGCAAATCCCGACGATGCCCGCCGCCGTCAAGGAACTGAAAATCAAAATCAGCGGGTGCTTCAATTCGTGCGGGCAGCATCACGTCGCCGATATCGGCTTCTTCGGCAACAGCCGCCGCGCCGGGAATTTCATGGTTCCGCATTTCCAGTTGGTGCTGGGCGGCAGATGGCGCGAAAACGCCGGCAGCTACGGCGTGGCGGTCGGCGCGGTGCCGTCGACGCGCGTGCCGGAAGTGCTCAATGCGCTGGTGGATCGCTATGCCAGCGAGCGCGGAGACGGCGAAACCTTCCAGGACTGGACGACGCGGCTGGGCAAGAAGGAAATCC
>JADLHH010000335.1 GCA_020848855.1 Anaerolineae bacterium
GCCGTGACATATATCGCCAGCAGCTTGATCGTGACCTATTTACTGCTCGACGTGCCATCCGGTGACCGGCTGTACACGCTGGTGTTCATGATCCTGGGCGCAGCGGTGGTCGTGGGCTTCATCTATTACCGCGACCGCGCCGAAGCCGACCGCCAGCGCGTGATCGCCACCGCGCGCGACGAGCTTCGCGCCAGCCGGGAACTGTATCGCACGCTGGCGCGAAACCTGCCGCAGTCGGCAGTGCTGCTGTTCGATCACGACCTGCGCCTGCTGCTGGTTGAAGGCACGGCACTGGCGCAGCTTGGTTATTCCCGCGACGCACTCGAAGGGCAGATTCTCACGTCGGCGCTAGTGTCGGGCGAGATCGATCATGCCGTCGAAAACTACCGCGCTGCGCTGGCGGGCGAAGAACGTACCGGAGAGCGACTGATCGGCAGTCAATACTACCGGGCGCACTATCTGCCGGTGCGCGGCGAAGACGGCGAGATCACCGCCGGTATGGTGCTGCTCCAGAATATTCACGAGCAGAAACGCGCCGAGCTTGCCCTGCGCGAAAGCGAGGAGCGCTACCGGTTGATTGCCGAGAACGCCACCGACCTGATTTCGGTGCAGTCGCCGGAGCGGGTGTATCTGTATGCGTCGCCGGCGTCGCGCACGCTGCTCGGCTACGAGCCGGACGAGTTGGTCGGGCATCCTTTGGACAATTTCCTGCACCCGGAAGACGTGGACCGCGTGCGTCGCGTATTCGCGCACACGCTGGACTCGTCGGAAGTCGTGACTATCGCCTATCGCATCCGCCGCAAGGGCGGCAGCTATACGTGGCTGGAAAGCGCCAGCCGCCAGGTCACGAACCCGACATTCGGTGCGCAGGTCGTCGCCGCCTCGCGCGATGTTTCCGAGCGGATGAACGCCAACGACGCCCTGCGACGCAGCGAGGAACTGTTCCAGTCGCTGGTCGCGTCGATGGACAATCTGGTGTTTTCGATTGACCTGAACGGGCGCTTCCTCGTTTATCACTCGATGCCGTCGTCGATCTATGACACGCCATTTGACACCGACATCTTCGTCGGCAAGCATTACAGCGAAGTGCTGCCCAGCGCGCTGGTGGCGCGGCTCGAAGCGTCGATCCCGCTGGCGATGTCGGCGCTGGCGACCCAGCAGACGGATTACAGCCTGCACACCGACGGCGAGGAGCGCTATTACAGCGCCCGCATTTCACCGATGATCGGCGAAAGCCTGCAACTACTCGGCTCAACGGTGGTCGTCGGCGACGTAACCGAAGCAACGCGCGCCCGCCAGCGCCAGCAGCGCCTGCTGGCATACGAAACCATCCAGCGCGAAATCGGGATGCTGTTTCTGGAAGCCGACGACCCGAATCAGGTGATCGACCAGGTGCTGGCGTTCATGGGCACATTCCTGGAAGTGTCGCGCGCGTACATGGTGCGGCTGCGCGAAAACGAGCGCCTGCTGGACAACGTCCACGAGTGGGTCGCGACCGGCGTCAGCCCGGAAATGCGGAACCTGCAAGGGATTGCCTACGACGAAATCTATCCGTCGCTGCTGCCGCTGCTCGCCAACGAGGGCGTTATCGCATCGGAGAACATCCACGATTTGCCAACCGACCTGTCGCGTGCGTTCGAAGCTACCGGCATCCAGAGCGTGCTGATCCTGCCCTTCTACGTCGATCAACGACTGGATGGCTTCGTTGGCTTTGACGACGTGCAGCACGCGCGCCCCTGGCTGCCGGAAGAAATCACGGCGGTACGTGCGTTCGTGCAAGGCTGCGCCCGCGTGTTTGAGCGCCAGCGCGCGCAGCTTGCGCTGATCGAGGCGCGCGACACGGCGCTGCGTTCCGCCAAGCTCAAGACCGAGTTCGTCTCGAACATGAGCCACGAAATTCGCACGCCGATGACTGGCGTAATCGGGATGCTCGACCTGCTGCGGGAAACGGCGCTGACGACCGACCAGACCGAGTACGTCCAGATCGCGCATACCAGCGCCAACCGGCTGATGACGCTGATCGGCGATATCCTCGATTTCTCCAAGATCGAGGCGGGAAAGGTCGCGCTTGAGAACATCCCGCTCGACGTGCGCGGATTGATCACGGAAGTCCATTCGCTATTTAGCCTGCAGGCGTCGAAAAAGCAGATTCAATTGACGGCAACAGCAGACGACGGCGTCCCGGCGCGCGTGCTCGGCGACCCGACGCGCATCCGGCAGGTGCTGATGAATCTGGTCGGCAACGCCATCAAATTCACCGAACGCGGCTCGATTGCGATCACGGTGAAGCAGCTTAACGCTGTCTATGGACGGGCGCGGCTGCGGTTCGAGGTCACGGATACCGGCATCGGCATCCCGGCAGACCGACAGGCGCAGGTGTTCGACAGCTTCGTGCAGGCAGACAGTTCGACCACGCGGCGCTACGGTGGCGCGGGGCTGGGGCTGGCGATCTGCAGACAGCTTGTCGAACTGATGGATGGCGAGATCGACCTGATGAGTAAGCAAGGCGAAGGCAGCACCTTCGGCTTCACCATCGTGGTGCCGATTATCGCCCTCGCCAACCGCGAGGCGATCAATACCGATTTTCGCCACCTGCAACTGCTGGTCATGGACGACGACAACAACGCCCGCTATCTGCTCGCCGAACAGCTTCGGCTGTGGGGGGCAAACGTCATCGAGGCGCAGGCGCTGGACGAGGCGCGCAACCTGCTGACGATGACGGCGCGACGCGAGGAAGAGGTCGACATCTTCCTGTTCCGCTGCAATCAACCCATGAACGAACAATCCGCCTTCGTCGAAGGCGTGCGCCAGGCGCTCGGCGTGCAGACGCCGCTGCTCGTCCAGCTTTATGACGACGACACGCTGACGAGTTCGGCATTCGACTTGCGGCTGCACCGCCCGGTTCATCCATCCGACCTGCACCAACTGCTGGAAAAACACGACCGGGGCGACTTCGTTCAGGAGATTTCGCCGCTGCGCGAAGACCAGATGCTGGCGGTATCAAACAGCGCGCGCATTCTGGTCGCCGATGACGAAGCCATGAACCGGCAGATCGTCGTATACGCGCTGGAGCAGTTCGGCTATATCGTCGATACCGCGCCGGATGGTCAGGCGGTGCTCGACAAGCTCGAACAGCAGACCTACGAGGTCATCCTGATGGATATGCAGATGCCGGTCATGGATGGCATGGAAGCAACGCGCCGGATTCGCGCCAAGGAAGGCGACGACCGCGCGATCCCGATCATCGCGTTCACGGCGAGCATCGAGCGCGAGGAACGGCAACGATACTTCGACAACGGCGTCACGGCGATCATCGGCAAGCCGTATTCGCTGCGCGAACTGCGCCAGACGATTGAAGCGTGCATCACACAGAAGTGACCGGAAATGCGCCAAGTGCGTCTTTATGCGGGATCACTATCGCACCATCTGCCAGCGCCTGAGGGAATTATCGGCAAGCGAGTTTCAGAGCTGCCAGCAGGAAGCTAACCGCTGGTTCCGGTCAGCAGATGGCAGCCGAAGAACCGATGAGGAGCGACCCCAACAGCAGCAGCAACAACAGCAGTGACCCCTTTTGACCCCTAATGACGGTTGAGAATCTCAACAATCTTTGTGAAACATTTATTCTAAAACCCCTTGCAGAACAAGAGTTCTTATGGTAGACTTCTGAACAGTTCGTCACAGTTTGTCGTAGACCGACATACAGCATAGCCACACCTTTCGCGCGATAGGTCGCTGGGCACCTTAACAACTGCATACCTCACAGTCTGTCCAAGCGCATACTTCTCCAGGAAGGAAAACTCCATGTGTGTTCAATTGCTCGTTCAGCGGCTCTTGCCGAGTGCGAACCCTGATATTGGGGATCGCTCGCAGGCATGGAACGAATGGTTGTCTTCCGGCGGGTATGAGCCGGTGCTCAAGTTCATTCGATGGAGCAACGGGACGAATACCGACGACGAAGAAATCCTACAGGAGACGCTGATTATCGCGTACGTCAAGGTCGAGCGCGGTCAGTATCAAGACCGCAACCTACCATTCACCGCGTTTCTGAAAAAGATCGCGTGGTACAAGATCATGGAGGCTTCACGCAAAGAAAGTGGGGTGATCCCACTCGACGACCTGTACGAAGTCGTCGCGGAAGATCATCACGAACACGAGCGCGTCGAATTCTGGAAGGAGCATGAGCTGCTGAAAATGGCGCTCTCGCAGCTTCCACCGCGCCGCTCGCACATCATGCTGCTCTACGAATACGGCTACTCC
Organism: Anaerolineae bacterium; assembly: GCA_020848855.1. The sequence continues at coordinate 4,258 of JADLHH010000335.1, forward strand.
ACTGCCGAAATCGCCGAGCGGCTTGGCATACGAGAAGACCTCGTTCGTAAAGAGAAGAGTCTCGGCTTACGCCAGTTACGGAGCGACCCGGCATTCGCCGCCGTCGCTAGCTGATGGTTGAGGATATCTGGGCGGGTCGTTGTACAGGTTTCCGCCCGCCCAGATTTTCTCAGAATCGTAAGGACGCAGCAGCAACAGGGCTTTTCACGGCACTGCATGACCGGGATTTTTGCCGCAGCGTTTTCGCGGGGCGTAATAGCCTCATAGCAACAACCGATATGTGATTAGGAAGTGATTTTTCGCAGATGGAAAATCAGCCCCAAATTCGAGCGATGCGGAAACAACGTTTGAAACCGGGGCAAGTTCCGTAATCGGTAACAACATGCAGCATAGGGTATCACTGCCGCATCAGTATCGTGCCGGTTTCCTTCGAAATTCGCATGGACGTTCAGGCAACTGAGGATGCAGTTTTTGGCAAGATCGCTGACAATGGTTGGAAACCTGGCAGCAGCCTCAATAGCAGATCGCAGCTTACAGACCCGGAGATTCCGGGTCTGTCTGCGTTTCATCACAGTTTGCCTTCCTGACGCATGAAGAGTCATCAGCTACGGCAGCGAAATGGAGCATCTCGTTGGCAGCGACCCGCGAGTTTTCGGTTGAGTATGCCCGGCAGTACCACCACCGCAGTCCCGTGCGATGGATCGTCTCGCACCTCATGCAGACGAAGTTCTACCTACTGCTGATCGCCATTTTCAGCGTGGGAACGCAGCTTCTCTATTCGCAGGGGCAAATCCTGATCGGTAGAGCCGCCGATACCATCATCAACCCGAACACAACGGACAGCCTGCTGACGATATCGCTGCTCATCCTTGGTGTGTTTCTGGGGAGCGGCGCCGGCGACCTGATCCGCAGCCTGTCGCTGGCGGTGACGGCGGAACGGCTGGAAGCCAGCACCCGCAAAGAGTTGTACATCAGCCTGCTGGGGAAAAGCCAGACATTCCACGACCGTCAACGGGTCGGCAATATCATGGCGATGGCGACCGATGACGTGCAGCAGCTCAACTGGATGATCAACCCCGGCATCCTGTTCATCTCGGATATCGTGCTCGGCTTCGGCATCCCGATCATCGTGATCGCCACGATCAACCTTCAGCTTCTGCTCGCGCCGGTGCTGTTCATCATTGGCTATTACGTGGCAGTACGGTTCTATTCACGGCAGTTAAACCCGGTCGCGTACCGGGAGCGCAACCAGTTCTCAAAGATGAACGCCGTCGCCGAAGAAAGCATCTCCGGCATCGAGATCGTTAAGGCGAGCGCGCGTGAAACCTTCGAGCGCCGCAAGTTCCGGCGCAACGCGCGCATGTTTCGCGGCTTCTTCGTCAAGCGCGGGTTCATCGAAGCCCGTTACCTGCCGCTGTTGATCTACGGCGTCGCGCTGGGCGGTGGCTTTCTGTACGCGACACATCTCTACCAGACAGGCGTCATCGACATCGGCGGTCTGATCGCTTACGTCGGATTGTTCAACATGATGCGCTGGCCAGTGTTCGCGTCGATCTTCGCGTTTACACTGGTGCAGCTTGGCGTCGCCAGCGCCGAACGCATCCTGGGGATCATCCAGGCGGAGACGGATATCGATGAGAACCTGAGCGGCTACAGCGCCGAAGTCAAAGGTGATATCCGGTTTGAGAACGTGAGCTTCGGCTACGAAGACGGCACAGTGCTGCAGGGCATCAATTTCCACGTCGAGCCGGGGCAGACCATCGCCA
>JADLHH010000336.1 GCA_020848855.1 Anaerolineae bacterium
GGTAATCCATGTCCACCGCGTCCCACACCGCTTCCAGCGTCGGCAGCCGCTCGATGTTCTCCGGGTAGAGGAAGTCTGGCACGAGGTGGCTGGTGAAGGGATAGTCGCGCAGCCAGAGGTAATAGTACATATCTGCGACCACTTCCTCGTCCGGCGCGACATGTTCGCGCACCCACGCCACCGCGCCGGGGGCGGCAGGCTGAAGCGGTTGCCCTTCCAGCACCGCGCGGAGCGATTGTCCGCTGGTCGCGCCGAGCAGTGGCATCAGCAGCAGCACGAACACGACGACCTGACGACGCGGCAGCGCGCGGTTTTCGTCCCACGCCTGCTTCGCGCTGATGAACATCGAGCCAATCAGCAGCGCGTAAATCGGCAGCATCGGCAGAATGTAGTAGTAAATCGCGCCCTTGCCCATCACCGCCAGCATGACATGCCCGACGACCAGCATGATCAGCAGCGACACGTCGCGGTTCGTGTGGCGGCGCACGGCGGCAATCACGCCGACGAGCAGCAGAAGGAATTCGAAAATCGAGAAGAAGCCGACGTTGAAGATGTTGCCGAAGAAGGCAAAGATCACTTCCGAGCCGTTGGCGCTGTACTTCGCCTGGTGCTGGAGTGTCCACAGCCAGCCCGGAAGATCGTCGGGCAGCATTTGCACCAGCAGCACGACCAACCCGCCGACGATGCAGCCGAGCGCGTAGAGCCACGCGCCGCCTTCCGGCAGCCAGAAGCGCGAACGAGCACGCTGCCGAAACTGGGCGAAGTAGCGCGGCAGGTACAGCCCCGCGAACAGCGCCGCGCCCATGCCAACCGCGTGATAATGCGCGAAGATGCCGAGCGCGATCACCAGCCCCGCGAGGAAGTGCCAGCGTAAGCGCCCACGCTTTTCGGCAAGCGTGTAAAACCAGAGCGCCAGCGCGACGCAAATCGCCAAGCCGATGTCGTGGCGAATACGCGCGGCGGAAATCAGCACGGCGCTGCAAAATAGGTAGGCGACCGTGAGCCACGCGACGGCTTTACCGTACCACGCCTTCGCCACCAGCGCCGTGAAGATGATCACCGGGATGATCAGCAGCCAGCCGAGCAAGCGCCCCTGCCACAACCCGACGCCGAACAGGTTCATCCAGATGCCCATCAGCCAGTAGAAGCGCGGGTAGGCGTAATAGGCGTCGCCCAACCCGCCCAGTGTCGGGTCGCCAAAACGTCCGGTCTGCATCCACTGCACCGTCCATGCCGTCACCCACGCCTCGTCCTGCACGTCAATGAAGGGATAGCTCGACAGCGCCAGGATGCGAACGACGCTGATGACGATCACGGCGACTCCGCCGACAATCAGCCAGACGCGCGGCTTCCGCAGCGAAAGCGACCCGTCAAACAACGTGTCGTACAGCGCCCACAGGCTGATGACGAGCGTGAGCAGCAGGTGAACGTGCGCGAAGTTGGTGTAAATGCGCGGCGGCGGCGGCATGAGCGCCAGCGCCAGCACCAGCGCGACCGCTCCGGCGACGAACGGCGTATGCCAGCGTTCGGATCGAACGGCGACCGGTGCGCGCAGCAGCTTGATACTGATGCCGCAGAAGGCAAGCGCCAGCCCGATGCCGATCCAGAGCTTAATACGGGCAAGTGTGTCAAATTCGGGGAAGCTGCCGACGACGTAGACGAGCGAATGGAACAACAGCGCCAGATTGAGCAGGAGCACGACGACCGGGGGCGAAATTTTGCGGCTGGCGGGTGGCTGGGCGGCTTGCACGGGGGCTGCTCCTCAACGGACGGCGTAGGCGCTCAGGCGGGCTTCTGCGCCAGAATGCCGATGAAGAAGCGAAAGAAATAGATCATCGAGTCGCAAGGCTGCAAGCCAGTCTGCCGCACCAGTCCTTCGAGCGTCGGGCGGTCGAAAACCGTGCCAATCCACACGCCCGCGCCCGTGTTGGCGATCCACTTCTGGAAGCCGAGCGGACCGTAGGCAAACGGCACGCCGGTGAACAGGTAACCGCCGGGGCGCACGATCCGCGCCATTTCGGCAAGCGCCTGCTCGGTGCGCCCTAAATGTTCGAGCGTGCTGCTGTTCCAAACGAGGTCGAACGCGCCATCGGCAAACGGCATCCGAAAAATGTCGGCAACCGAAGCGGCAAGCTGCGCGTCGCGGGCGCGTCCTTCACCGAGCGCGGCGGCATCATGGTCAATCGCCATACCCAGCCGCACCGAGGGGCGCTGAATCAGCAGCGACGAAGCGAACGCCGTGCCGGAACCCGCTTCAAGCACGCGGTACGGACCCGCGCCAGCCAGCGCCGTACGCTCGAAGTAGCGCACAAGGTCGCCGTTCAAGCCGCGCCGCAGCGCATCGTATGCGCGATTGACCGGGGATGAGGTATCGCCAATGCGCCATGAAGTATCGTTAGTGGTCATGCGGCGGCTTTCCGTGCGGCGACGAGAATCGAACTGCCGAATGGCGCGTCGAGGTGCCGCAAGCCGAAGCGTTCGGCACGCATCACGCCTGCCAGCAGTTCGTTCACGGGTGCGGGCAGCGCGTTCAGTTCCGAGCGCGGCGGCGCGTCCGGGGCGGGGTGGTCGAACCACTTGAGCGCGAGACGGTACGCGGCAATCGGCGGAAAGAGCA
>JADLHH010000337.1 GCA_020848855.1 Anaerolineae bacterium
CGTGCCGCACCGCGAGGTTTACCAGCCGGAGCGCGGCAACAAACAGCTTCTCCGCGTCCTCGAAACGTTAGCAATCGCCCGCAGCAAGTCGGTGTACAGTCTAGGGCAGATGCTGGCGCTGGAAACTCCTTACCTGACGCGCGGCACGACGCTGGTGATCGTCACGTCGTCGCTCGACCCGACGTGGATCGCCGAAGCGCAGACCCTTTCCCGGCGCGGCATCCGCCCGATGTGCGTGCTGATCGATCCGTCGTCGTTCGGCGGGTTGGGCAGATCGGACGATACACGGGCGATGCTCCGGCTCGGCAAAATCCCCTCGATCCTCGTGCGTCAGGGCGACGACCTGACGGCAGCGCTGGCGCAGCGACCGCTATAACCCGCGCCGCAGCCAGCGATAACGTCCCGCCAGTTCGTACCCCACCGATTCCGCCGCGAACGTGCCTTCCGGTACAACCGTGCCAGCCGATTCCCAACCGTATCGCGTGCGCACGGCTTGCGCACAGCGCAGCGCGTCGAACGACACCCTCCCCTCGACCCACACGCCGCTGTACGTCAGCGTCGTGACCGCGATCAGGTGCGCGTCCGGCGGCGCAGCCAGCGGCAGATGCCAGATTTCGCCGGAGACATACAATTCGCAGACCGTCTCATCGGGCGTAAAGCCGCAGCGCTGAAACGCCGCCAACGACGGGGCATTGTCGACCCGAACGAGCGCGCGCGTCATCGCAGCCCCCATGCTGCGCCCGGTTTCGACGCTGGCAGCGATCAGCCGCCGAGCGATGCCCCTGCCCCGGTGCGCCGGGTGAACGCCGAGCAGGTCAGCTTCCCAGCGCAGAATGCCGTCGCGGGCGACGGTGGTGAAGCCGTGGACGAAGCCAACCGGCTCGCCGTCGCTTTCTTCGATCACCGTCGTGTGGTCGCTCTCCAGACTGACTCTGGCGATTCGCTCCGGGTTCAGGTTATGATCTGTCCAGACTTCGTGGATCAGCCGGGCGAGTCCCGGCGCGTCCGCAGGTGCAGCCAGCCGCATAGCATACTCTGGTAGGATGACGAAACCGCGCAACCTCTATTTATACCTCGCCGTCTTCACCGGCGGCATGACCACACTGGCAGTCGAGATGGGCGCGTCGCGCCTGCTCGGCAGCGTCTTCGGGACGAGCAACCTCGTCTGGGCGAATGTGATCGGGCTGATGCTCCTGTACCTGACCGCCGGCTATTTCGTCGGCGGGCGCTGGGCGGATCGCTCCCCGCATCTCCACACCTTCTACCGCATATTGATCTGGGGCGCGTTCCTCAGCGCGCTGATCCCGCTGGTGGCGCGCCCGGTGCTGCACTTCGCTGCCGACGCCGTGATCGGCATCGACGCCGGGCTGGTGCTCGGCTCGTTCGTGGCGGTGCTGGTGCTGTTCGCCATCCCGGTGACGCTGCTCGGTACGCTGTCGCCGTTCGCCATCCGCCTGGCGATCACCACCGTCGGCGAGGCGGGCAAAACGTCCGGGCGCATTTATGCCATCAGCACCGTCGGCAGCATTATGGGCACGTTCCTGCCGGTGCTGGTCTTCATCCCAACCATCGGCACGATTGAGACATTCCTCGTCTTCGCGTCGGTGCTGTATGTCGTCGGTATGATCGGGCTGTGGCGGGTGCAGGGCGCGCGCGCGCTGCGCTTCCTGTGGATGCCGCTCGCCATCGCCGCGCTGACGGCGCTCGTCCTTAACGGCACGCCGCTGCGCGCGCCGCTGCCGGGCGCGATCCTGCTTTACGAAGCCGAAAGCCCATATAACTACATTCAGGTGCAGGAAGACGGCGCGGGCAACCGCTATCTGCTGCTGAACGAAGGCGAAGGCGTGCACAGCCAGAGGAATCAGAACGTCTACGGCTACGGACGCACCTGGGACTTCTTCCTGACCGCGCCGTATTTCAACGCGCCGCCGTTCGCGCCGCAGGACGGTCACGCGCTGGCGATCATCGGGCTGGCGGGTGGGACAATTGCCCGGCAGTACAGCCACGTCTACGGCAGTATTCCGATTGACGGCATCGAGATCGACCCCGGCATCATCGAAGCGGGCGAGAAGTATTTCGACCTCGACACGATGCCCAACCTCAACATCTACGTCGAGGACGGGCGCTACATGCTCAACCGGCTCGACCGCGTCTACTCAGTCGTCGGAATCGACGCCTACCGTCCGCCTTATATCCCGTTTCACCTGACAACGGTCGAATATTTCCGTGAAGTCCGCTCGCATCTCGAAGCCGACGGCGTGGTCGTGGTCAACGTCGGGCGCACCAACACTGACCGGCGGCTGGTCGATGCCATGACCACCACGCTGCTGCAGGTCTTTCCGAGCGTCCACGCGATGGACGTGCCGTCGTCGTTCAATACCATTCTGGTCGCCACCGTCCAGCCGACCAGCAGCGACAATCTGCTGGCGAACCTCGCCGTGCTGCCGCCCGACGCTTCGCCGCTGCTGCGCGACACGCTCACACTCGCCGCTGGCACGCTCGTGCCGACCAAAACATCGGACATCGTCTTCACCGACGACCGCGCGCCGGTCGAATCGCTGGTGGACTCGCTGGTGATCAACTTCCTGCTCTCCGACGATGTCAGCCAGCTTCGCCCGGAAGGATGAGCCGATGACCGCCAAACCCAGAATCGGTCATGGTCTGGCGCGAACCGCGCAGGCGTACCTGATCGTCGCCTTCCCGGCGCTGTTGGTCTTGATCGCGGCGCGGCTGGTGATGACGCCGCTGTTTTTGCAGTTCGAGTATAACCGCCCCGGCTTCCCCGACGATCCGTTCGGCTTTACGCGCGAGGATCGGTTCGCCTATGCGCCGTATGCAATCGACTACCTGCTGAACGGCGAAGGCATCGAATATCTGGGAGACCTCAAATTCCCCAACGGCGCGTCGTTGTACAACGCCGACGAGCTGCGCCACATGCGCGACGTGAAAGCCCTGACGCAGATCGCCTTCGCGCTGGCAACCGGCGGCGGGCTGGTAGCCGTCGGCGCGATGATCTACCTGCGCCGCCGCGCGCGCGGCGAACTCAACCGCGCGCGGTTCTTCGGCTCGACGCTCACCCTGGGCATCGTGGCGGCGATCGTGATCCTCGCGCTGGTGGACTGGGAATACTTCTTCGTCGGCTTCCACCAGCTATTCTTCGCGGGCGGCACCTGGTACTTCCCCACGTCGGATACGTTAATCCGGCTGTTCCCGGAGCAGTTCTGGTTCGACGCCGCGCTGACGATTGGCGGTCTGACAGTTGGCACGGCACTGATCGTGTGCTTTGTCACCTGGCGCGCTCTGCGCTCGAAAGCCCTTTGACAGCCGAGGATCGTGGTGTTAATCTCAATAGTTAATGTAAGGTTGGTGAGGGCACGAAGCTGGTTCAGGCGCTCGTAAAGTGGCTCACGCCGGGGATCGGCGTCAAGCGTTGGATACTTCTGCTGTTCCTCGGAGTCGGGCTGGTCTCGTGGAGTGTTGCCAGCACCGTGCTCGACTTCGCTGACGCTCAGCTCCGGTCGATGATCTTTTTCGGCTGGCTCGAATCGCTGGTCGCCGCGATCTTCGGCTTGTCGCTGATCGCGTTTTCGCTCATCAAGCTGGCGCGCAATATTCTCGCGCCTTACCGCCGCCTGCATTACGAGAAGCCGGTCATTGACGTGATCAATATGCACCGCCGGCGTCAAAAAGGCACGAAGGTCGTCGCTATCGGCGGCGGAACCGGGCTGCCGTCGGTGCTCAAGGGTATGAAGGTGTTCACCAGCAACATCACGACGGTCGTCACCGTCGCCGACGACGGCGGCAGTTCGGGTCGGCTGCGGCGCGATCTGGGCGTGCTTCCGCCTGGCGACCTGCGCAACAATATCGCGGCGCTCGCCGACGACGAAAACCTGATGACCCAGTTGTTCCAGTACCGGTTTCAGGATGGCGATCTCGGCGGACACGCTTTCGGCAACCTGTTCATCAGCGCGCTGGCTGGCGTCACCGGCAGCCTCGAATCCGCCCTGATCGAGACCGAGCGCGTCCTGAACATCGTCGGGCGCGTGTTCCCAGCGACCCTGATGGATGTCAACCTGAGCGCCCAGGTGCGCGTGAACGGCACGAGGACGACGGTGCTTGGCGAATCGAGCATCACGGCGGCAGGCGGGCAGATTGAGGAAATCGCGCTTGTCCCGAACGACGTCGAAGCCTACCAGGGCAGCGTCCAGGCGATTCTGGATGCCGACATCGTCGTCATCGGTCCGGGAAGCCTGTTCACCAGCATCCTGCCCAACCTGCTCGTGCCGGGAATCGCCGAAGCGCTCCGCACGACACGCGCCTACAAGATTTACGTCTGCAATATCGCTATGCAGCCCGGCGAGACGACCGACTTCACCGTCGCCGATCACGTCCTCGCGCTGGAAAAGCACATCGGGCGCGGCGTTTTCCAAGCCGTGCTGGCGAACAGCGCCTACCCCACCGCCAACGCGGGCGAAAACACGCGCTATGTGCCACCCGCCCCCGACGGACACGAGATCACCCAGCGCTATAACGTCCGTTATCTCGATCTGGTCGACGCCGAGCGTCCCTGGCGACACGACCCACATAAGCTCGTCGCGGCGATCCTGTCGTCGAACGAGTCGGAGCGGGTCACCGGCACAGGCACGCACTTCGCCGTCCAGTCGAAGGATGAAAAGCTGGCGACGCCCCAAACCTAGATGATTGGCAGAAGCGGCGCCAACGGGAGTTCGCCCGCTTCTCTATACGGAGACCACAGACACCATGAACAAAATGACCATCCGTGACATAGACCTTAAGGGCAAGCGCGTCCTCGTGCGCGTCGATTTCAACGTGCCAATCGAGGGCGGCAACGTCGGCGATGACACGCGCGTCCGCGCCGCCGTGCCAACCCTGAAGGCGATCCTCGACCAGAAGCCGCGCTCGGTCGCGCTGATGTCACACCTCGGTCGCCCGAAAGGCGGTCCCGATCCGAAATACTCGCTGAAGCCGGTCGCGCCGGTGCTGGCGAAGCTGCTCGGTCAGGATGTCGCTTTCGCGCCGGACTGCGTGGGCGCGGCGGCGGAACAAGCCGTCGCCGACCTGCCGGTTGGTGGCGTCGTCCTGCTCGAAAATACGCGTTTCCACCCGACTGAGGAGAAAAATGACCTCGAACTCGCCAGGCAGATGGCGGCGCTCGGCGACGTGTTCGTGATGGACGCCTTCGGTTCGGCGCACCGCGCGCACTACTCAACGGTCGGCGTGACCGAATATCTTCCCGCCGTCGCCGGGCTGCTGATGGAAAAGGAGATCGACTACCTCTCCAATGCCATCGAAAACCCGCAGCGTCCATTCGTCGCTATCCTCGGTGGCGCGAAAGTCTCGGACAAGATCGCCGTGATCGAATCGCTGCTCGGCAAAGTCGATAAGCTGCTGATCGGCGGCGGCATGGCGAATACTTTCTTCAAGGCGCAGGGCTACGAGCTGGGTAATTCACTGGTCGAAGCCGACGCCGTCGAGACAGCGAAAGGGCTGCTCGCAAAAGGCGGCTCCAAGCTGGTGCTGCCGGTCGATGTGGTCATCGGCGACAAGTTTGACAACGACGCCCAGACGAAGACGATTCTCGCCAGCGCCGGCGTGCCTGCTGGCTGGGGCATCTACGATATTGGCGAGCAGTCGGTCGCGCGTTTCGCCGACGCGCTCAAGGACGCCAAAACCATCGTCTGGAACGGACCGATGGGCGTGTTCGAAAAATCGACCTTCGCCAACGGCACGAATGCCGTCGCCAGGCTGCTGGCTGACCGCAGCGCAGCGGGC
>JADLHH010000338.1 GCA_020848855.1 Anaerolineae bacterium
GACCAACACCAACTGGCAGGGTTACGGCGGCGAAACCACCATGACCTACCTGACCCAGATGCTTGGCTTGACCGTACAGAACTTCGTTTCGGCGGCGGGCGGCATGGCGGTGCTGGTCGCGCTGATTCGCGGGCTGGCACGGCGCAGCGCGCAGACGATTGGCAGCTTCTGGGTCGACCTGACGCGCACGACGCTGTACATCCTGCTGCCGCTGTCGATCATCGTCGCGCTGGTGCTGGTCTGGCAGGGCACGCCGCAGACGTTCAACAGCTATGAGACGGCGACTGTCCTCGATCAGGGGGCATTGACGGATGCAGACGGCAACCCGGTGACGACGCAGACGATTGCGGTCGGTCCGGCGGCGTCGCAGATCGCCATCAAGCAGCTCGGCACGAACGGCGGCGGCTACTTCAACGTCAACTCGGCGCATCCGTTCGAGAACCCGACGCCGCTGTCCAATTTCGTCGAGTGTCTGTCGATTCTCGTGATCTCGGCGGCGCTGTGCTACACCTTCGGCAAGATGGCGGGCGACACGCGGCAGGGTTGGGCAGTGCTGGGGGCGATGACGGCGATCTTCGTGGTGCTGCTGGCAGGCGTCTACATTGCCGAGCAGAGCGGCAATCCGGCACTGACTCGGCTGGGCGTTGACCAGACCGCCAGCGTGCTGCAGGCGGGCGGCAATATGGAAGGCAAGGAAGTTCGTTTCGGCATAGCGGATTCGGCGCTGTGGGCGACGGCGACAACCGCCGCTTCCAACGGCTCGGTTAATTCGATGCACGACTCGTACACGCCGCTGGGCGGTCTCGTGCCGATGTGGCTGATGCAGCTTGGCGAAATCATCTACGGGGGTGCCGGCTCCGGGCTGTACGGCATGTTGGTGTTCGCCATTATCGCGGTGTTCGTCGCCGGGCTGATGGTGGGGCGCACGCCGGAATACCTGGGCAAGAAAATCGAAGCCTACGAGATGAAGATGGCGTCGCTCGTGATCCTGATCCCCCCGGCAATCGTGCTGGTCGGCACCGCTATTGCGGTCGTCAGTGAGGGCGGGCTGGCGACGATCTGGAACACGAGTCCGGCGGTGCATGGCTTCAGCGAAGTGCTGTACGCCTTCTCGTCGGCTAGCAATAACAACGGCAGCGCCTTCGCCGGGCTGGGTGCGAATACGCCGTTCTACAACACGGCGCTGGGCATCGCCATGTGGCTGGCGCGCTACTGGCTGGCGATTCCGACGCTGGCAATTGCCGGCTCACTGGCGCTTAAGAAGCACATCCCGGCGAGCGTGGGAACGCTGCCCACCCACCGACCGCTGTTCGTCGTCATGCTGATCGGCGTCGTCATTATCGTGGGCGCTCTGTCGTTCTTCCCGGCGCTGGCGCTGGGTCCAATCGTCGAGCATCTGATGATGATTGGCGCTTAGTCGCTACCGTCGCAGGGGCGGGCAACCTTCGGTTGCACCATGTAACGCCCCTACATGAAATCGCACATCGTATCTATTGAAATGTAGAAGGTCAACATGACTGTTGAACTGAAAGCCAAATCCCGTCCGCTGTTCGACCCGCCGATTGTGCGGCGGGCGGTGGTGGACTCGATACTCAAGCTCAACCCGCGCGTGCAGGTACGAAACCCGGTGATGTTCATCGTCGAAATCGGCTCGGTGCTGACAACGGTGCTGTTTCTTCAGGCGCTGGTCGGTCAGGGCGAAGCGCCCGCCGGGTTCATCTTCGGCATTGCCGTCTGGCTGTGGTTCACCGTGATCTTCGCCAACTTCGCCGAGGCGATGGCGGAAGGGCGCGGAAAGGCACAAGCCGACTCGCTGCGCAAGGCGCGGCGCGACGTGACCGCCAAGAAACTGGCGCAGCCGCAGCGCGGCGCGAAATTCACCGAAGTTTCGGCGGGGAAGCTGCGCATGAACGATGTCGTGCTGGTCGAGGCGGGCGACACCATCCCCGGCGACGGCGAAGTCATCGAGGGCATCGCCTCGGTGGACGAGAGCGCCATCACGGGGGAAAGCGCGCCGGTGATCCGCGAAAGCGGCGGCGACCGCAGCTCGGTCACGGGCGGCACGCGGGTGCTGTCCGACTGGCTGATCGTGCGCATCAGCGCCAACCCCGGCGAGGCATTTCTCGACCGGATGATTGCGATGGTCGAAGGGGCGAAGCGCCAGAAGACGCCGAACGAGATCGCCCTGAATATCCTGCTGGCGGCGCTGACGATCATCTTTCTGCTGGCGACATCGACGCTGCTGCCCTACTCGGTTTACGCCGTCAACGGCGCGGGGCAGGGTACACCGATCACCGTCACCGTGCTGGTGGCGCTGCTGGTGTGCCTGATTCCGACGACCATCGGCGGGCTGCTGTCCGCCATCGGTATCGCCGGGATGGATCGCATGATCCAGGCGAACGTGATCGCCATGTCGGGGCGCGCGGTCGAAGCGGCGGGCGACGTTGACCTGCTGCTGCTGGACAAGACCGGCACGATTACGCTCGGCAATCGCCAGGCGACGGCGTTCCTGCCCGCGCCGGGCGTGACGCCGGAAGCGCTGGCAGACGCGGCGCAGCTATCGTCGCTGGCAGACGAAACGCCAGAGGGACGCAGCATCGTCGTGCTGGCGAAGAACGAATTCCGGCTGCGCGAGCGCGACGTGACCGGGCTTGCCGGGACGTTCATTCCCTTCACGGCGCAGACCCGCATGAGCGGTCTCGACGTGGATGGTCGCCAGATTCGCAAGGGGGCTGCCGACGCGGTGAAAGCCTACGTCGAAGGGCAGGGCGGGCAGTATTCGCCTGCCGTCCAGAAGATTGTCGATGACATCGCCCGGCAGGGAGCGACGCCGCTGGTCGTGGCGGACGGCAAACGGGTGCTGGGCGTGGTGCAGCTTAAGGACATCGTCAAGGGCGGCATCAAGGAGCGCTTTGCCGAACTGCGGCGCATGGGGATCAAGACGGTGATGATCACGGGGGATAACCCGCTGACCGCCGCCGCCATTGCTGCTGAAGCGGGCGTCGACGATTTTCTGGCGCAGGCGACACCCGAAGCCAAGCTCAAGCTCATCCGCGAGAACCAGGAAGGCGGGCGGCTGGTCGCTATGACCGGTGACGGCACCAACGACGCCCCGGCGCTGGCGCAGTCGGACGTGGCGGTGGTGATGAACAGCGGCACGCAGGCGGCGAAAGAAGCCGGCAACATGGTAGACCTCGACTCCAATCCGACCAAGCTGATCCAGGTGGTCGAGATTGGCAAGCAGTTGTTGATGACGCGCGGCGCGCTGACGACGTTCAGCATCGCCAACGACGTGTCGAAGTATTTCGCCATCATCCCGGCGGCGTTTGTGACGACCTACCCGCAGTTGAGCGCGCTCAACATCATGGGGCTGGCGACGCCCACCAGCGCGATTTTGTCGGCGGTCATTTTCAACGCGCTGATCATCATTTTCCTGATTCCGCTGGCGCTGCGCGGCGTGCGCTATCGTCCGATTGGTGCGTCCGCGCTGCTGCGCAACAACCTCTTGATCTACGGGTTGGGCGGCATCATCGCGCCATTCATCGGCATCAAGATCATCGACCTGATTCTGGTGGCGCTGCATCTCACCTGAGCAGACATATGCAGGGGCGTTCAATGAGGGTGTCTAAAAAGTGATCTAACCCCCTCATCCCCTAACCCCTTCTCCCACGCAGGCGGGGAGAAGGGGATCGCCGCCCTTCGCCCCGTTTTACGTGGGAGCGGGGGCAGGACGCACAGCGTCCGGGGTGAGGGGTTTTTCCAACACCCTCATGTCGCGCCCCTGCGAGAACGGAGGAACCTAACATGAACGCAAAAACTCAAATCAACGACATCGTTCGCCCGGCGATTATCTCGCTGGTCGTGCTCACGGTCATCACCGGGCTACTGTATCCGGCGGTCATCACCGGCATCGCCCAGGTCATCTTCCCGTACCAGGCGAACGGCAGTCTGATCAGGGATGCGAGCGGTAACCTGATCGGCTCGGAGCTGATCGGTCAGGAATTCAGCAACCCGGCGTATTTCTGGGGACGGCTCTCGGCAACAGGTCCCGTGCCGTATAACGCGGCGGCATCGTCCGGCTCGAACTATGGTCCGCTCAACCCGGCGCTGATCGGCGAGGATGGGATGGTGCAGACACGGATCACCGCGCTGCAGGATGCGGACGAAGCGGCGGGCGTGACCAACACGCTGCCGATCCCGGTCGACCTGGTGACGGCGTCGGGCAGTGGGCTTGACCCGCAGATTAGCCCGGCGGCGGCGCAGTACCAGGTGGCGCGGATCGCCGCGCTGCGCGGGGCGGATACGGCGTCGATTCAGGCGCTGGTGGATCAGTTCAGCGAAGGGCGCGTCCTCGGCTTGCTGGGCGAGCCGCGCGTCAACGTGCTGAAGCTGAACCTGGCGCTGGACGAACAGTATCCCCTGCCTGCCAACGTCCAGTAGCGGACAATTGGCATGTGCGCATGGCTGGCACGGGCGTTTCGCCCCTGCCAGCCAGCGGCTATCCGGTTTTGCTGACCAGGGCTACACTTTTTCTTAAGGAACACCGTTCGCTTGCGGGAAGGTATGGAACCTCGAAGACCCAATCCTGACGAAATTCTGGCGCGTATTCTCGACCAGGAATCCAAAAGCCAGCGCGGCAGACTGAAAATCTTCTTCGGCGCGGCGGCAGGCGTTGGCAAGACCTACGCCATGCTCGAAGCGGCTCAGGCGCGCCGCGACGAAGGCGTCGATGTCGTCGCGGGTTACGTGGAGCCTCACCGCCGCCCCGAAACCGAGGCGCTGTTGGAGGGGTTGGAAGTCCTTCCATCCCGTATGGTCGATTATCGCGGGACGCAGCTTCGGGAGTTTGATCTGGACGCGGGGTTAATGCGCCGCCCCGACCTGATCCTGGTGGACGAGCTGGCGCACACCAATGCGCCCGGATCGCGCCACCCCAAGCGCTGGCAGGACGTTGAAGAACTGCTGGAAGCCGGGATTAACGTCTACACGACCGTCAACGTCCAGCATCTCGAAAGCCTGAACGACATCGTCGCCCAGATCACCGGGACGATTGTCCGCGAAACCATCCCCGATTCGATCTTCGAGAGAGCCGATGAAGTCGAACTTATCGACCTGCCGCCTGAAGAACTGGTGAATCGTCTGCAAGCGGGCAAGGTGTACGTCGCCCAGCAAGCCGAGCAAGCCGTCAAGAGCTTCTTCCGGCGCGGCAACCTGATGGCGCTGCGCGAACTGGCGCTGCGCCGCACCGCAGAGCGCGTCGACGAACAGATGCAGACCTACCGCCAGGACAAAGCGGTCGCGCAGGTGTGGCCCGCCGGCGAGCGTATTCTGGTTTGCATCAGCCCCAGCCCGCTGTCGGCGCGGCTGGTACGTGCTGCCAAGCGCATGGCGACCGGTCTTCACGCGGACTGGATCGCAGCTTACGTCGAGACGTCGCGCAGGCATCTTTCGGAAGCCGACCGCACCCGCGTGATTCAAACCCTGCGCCTGGCGGAACAACTCGGCGCAGAAACGATCACGCTGAGCGGTCACAATGTGGCCGAAGAGATTGTCGCCTACGCGCGCAGGCAAAACGTCAGCAAGATCGTCGTCGGCAAGCCAATTCACTCGACCTGGCGCGACGTGATTTTCGGCTCGGTGCTCAACAGCCTCGTGCGGCAGAGCGGCGCGATTGACGTTTATGCGATCAGCGGGGAAATCGAAGCGCCGCAGCCGGCAGTCCCTGAGGTGCTACACACTCACAGTCACTGGACATCGTATCTTCCAGCGATTGTAATCGTGATCGCCTGTTCGCTGTTCGCCAGCGCGATGCACGCCTATTTCGCTGCTTCGAACTTGATCATGGTTTACCTGGTTGGCGTTGTCATCGCCGCCACGCGCTACGGGCGCGGCCCTTCGGTGGTTGCCTCTTTTCTCAGTGTGCTCGCGTTTGACTTCTTTTTCGTCGACCCGTACCTGACCTTTGCCGTAAGCGACACTGAGTATCTCGTGACTTTTGGCGTGATGCTGCTGGTGGCGCTGACGATTAGCAGTATGACGGTACGCATCAAGGAACAGGCGGAAGGTTCCCGCGAGCGCGAACGCCGCACTTACAGTTCGTATCAGATGAGTCGCGAATTTTCCATTACCAATAACATTGACCACCTCGTGGAGATTGCGATCCGGCACACGCAGGACATATTTCAGTGTCATGCCGTAATCCTGCTGCCCGACCCCGCCGATCAACTGGAGATACACGGGTCGGAAGCGGCTGGCAGCAAATTCACGCTACAGGAACGTGGTGTTGCCCGCTGGGTGTATGATCGCGGTCAGCCCGCAGGCCGTGGAACTCAGACGCTGCCGGGTTCCGAGGGTCTTTATCTGCCCCTTGCAACGCCGAATAAAGTGACCGGAGTGCTGGGAATCTATCCGTCTCAGATACGGGCGATATTTTCTCCTGACCAGCTACATCTCTTGGAGGCATATGCGAATCTGGCAGCGCTGGCAATCGAGCGGGCGCAGCTCACCGAAGAAACCGAGAAGAGTCAGGTACAAATCGAGACTGAACGGATGCGCAATTCGCTGCTCAGTTCCGTCTCGCACGATCTGCGGACGCCACTCGCGGCGATTACGGGCGCGGTGAGCAGCATCCTTCAGCACGAGTCCAGTCTCGATCCGCAAAGCGCTGAACTGGCACGGATCGCCTATGAAGAAGCGCAGCGGCTTAACCGGCTGGTCGGCAATCTTCTGGATATGACACGCCTGGACTCGGGCAATGTCCAGGTGGAAAAGGAATGGCAGCCGCTGGAAGAAGTGGTTGGGACGACCCTGGTGCGGTTGGACAAGCTGCTCAGTGACCACCCCCTCAAGACGCATCTGCCGGATGATTTGCCGCTGGTGCCCATCGACAGCGTGCTCATCGAGCAGGTGCTGGTGAATCTGCTGGAAAACGCCATCAAATATACGCCGCCCGGCAGCCCTATCGATCTGTCGGCATGGGCAGAAGGCGACGCGGTAGTGGTAGAAGCCGCAGATCGCGGACCGGGTTTACCTCCTGGCGAAGAGGAACGTATTTTTGACAAGTTCTATCGGGTGCGCCCCACCACAACCGGCGGCGTTGGGCTGGGCTTGACGATCTGCCGGGCGATCATTGAAGCGCATGGAGGTCGTCTCTGGGCAGCCAACCGGGCAGGCGGTGGCGCAGTATTTCGCTTTACGTTACCCTTAGGCGGGGAACCGCCAGAGGTCAATGTCGATGAAGAGCAGACTCGATGATCAAAAACCGAATGCTCCGCTCATTCTGATCATCGAGGATGATTCGCAGATACGGCGCTTCCTGCGGGTTACGCTGTCCAGTAATGGCTACCGGCATATCGAAGCGACGACCGGGCAGGAAGGCATCAATCAGGTCGGGCTTCAGCATCCCGATTTGATTATACTCGACCTGAATTTGCCCGATTTCGATGGTCTCGACGTGACGCGAAAGCTTCGCGAGTGGGTTTCCACGCCCATTATCATCCTCTCGGTGAGAAATCAGGAAAAAGATAAGGTGGCAGCGCTGGACGCCGGCGCGGATGACTATCTCACCAAGCCGTTCGGCACCGAGGAACTGCTGGCACGGATGCGCGTTGCCCTGCGCCACGCCATCTATGCCGTGCAGGGGACGGATGAGCCGGTTTTCACGGTGGGCGATCTTCGGGTTGACCTCGCGCATCGACAGGTTTTCGTGGGCGAGCGCGAAGTTCACTTAACGCCGATAGAGTATAAGCTGCTGCTCATTCTGATCCAGCACGCGGGTAAGGTCATCACGCGCCACCAGTTGCTGCACGACGTGTGGGGACCGACGTATACCAGCGAAGCGCACTACCTGCGAGTCTACATGGGGCAGCTACGCCACAAGCTCGAAGCCGACCCGACGCGCCCGCGCTACCTCATCACCGAACCGGGCGTCGGCTACCGGCTTAAGACAGAATAACCAGTTTTAAGATCAGTTTCATCGTGAGATTTAATGGCGCGTCAGGGCGAAGGCGATGGTGACGGAAGGGTTAAAGTGCGCGCCGGAGATGTGCCCAGTCGCCGCGATCATGACGGTAATGATTAGCCCAAAGGTTAGCGCCACCCCGACGTGTGTCAGCGAGCCGGTGAGCGTGTTGACCATGATCGCGCCGCATCCGGCTGTGACCAGCGCATACGTGCCGATGAATTCCGCACCGGCGCGGCGGAGAAGCTCTCGATTCATGCTGGCTGCTTTCGTGTGATGTCCGGTAAATCAACCCGCGCCGTCGCGCAGCATCTGGGCGTAAGGATGTGGCATCCCGCCGATTTCCGGCGTCGCTTCAATCGTCTGAGCCATACGCAGCACCGGTGCGACGTGATCGCCTGACGAGTGTCGTCGGCGAGGGCTTTTGCGAATAGCACTTGATTGTGAGAGCTTGAATCCTATTGATACTGATCCACGTGTCAAGCTCCTTCCCATGCTTTCGAGCGCGAAGTTGACATATTGACAGGCTTCGATAGGATTTGAACCCTTTTGAGGGAAGAAAAACGCCTCTGCGTCATGCAGAAGCGTTTTCTTTCTGTGTACTGGGGAGGTAGGATTCGAACCTACGGTAGGCGGCTCCAAAGGCCGCTGCCTTACCACTTGGCGACTCCCCACTGCTGCTCAGATTATATCAGAGTTGCTGCTCAGAACAACCCTCACGAGCCGTCGTGGCGCCGAACGCCGATCGCGCGCTCGACGGGAATCACGAACAGAATCCCGTGATTCGGCTGCGTCAGGTCGCCCAGCGTTTGGTTCGCCGCCGCGATCAGCCGGTCAACCAGTTCGTCCTCGACCAGTGACAGCAGGATTTCGCTGCGTTCTTCCACGTTATCGATGATTGCTGCCATAGCAGCGCCCATGGAGGCGATCATGCGCGGGAGTTCGACCGACCCGGAGCGGAGTTCCTGCTGGAGCGTGTGCAGCCCATGCGAACGGATCACGGTCACGCCCGGCGCGCCCGCATCCTGCCAGGCTTGAGCGATATCCAGCCCGGCTTCGATCTGCGCCGTTATCAAGACGATCAGTTTCATTGCCTCTCTCCCTGAAATACCTGCCGCACGAGAATCGGCGTGACGACGGTTGTGAGCAGAATGACGAGAAACAGTGACGCGAACAGCGGCTGGTCGGCGCGGAAAACGCCAGACGTCAGCCCCAGCGTCGCGATGATCAGCCCGACCTCGCCACGCGAGATCATGCACACGCCGAGCTGCAGCGACTCGCGGTTGGTGAAGCCGCCCAGCCGTGCGCCCAAGCCGCACCCGCCCACCTTCGAGACCAGCCCGACCAGCAGCAGTAATCCTGCCAGCGGCAGCGCCGACAGCGGAAACGTGCTGAGGTCGGTCTGCAGACCCACGTCGATGAAGAAGATTGGCACGAGGAAAGCATAAGCGATATGGCTGGCGGCGTGCTCGATCTCGTGGCGGATGTCGTCCTTCGCCCGGCTGAAACCGACCCCGGCGATGAACGCCCCCGTGATCGC
>JADLHH010000339.1 GCA_020848855.1 Anaerolineae bacterium
GTCGTGCGACGCCGTGAAATTGAAGAACGTGGTCCGGTCGCCTGGGCGCGCGACTGTCGCCGCCCACTCGGTCAGCCGCCGCGCGTCGCCGGTGTGCAGCGTGTGCAGGATCAGCGGGGGCAGCGGAAATTGATAGACGAGCTGCGCTTCGTTCGTGCCGTCACCGAAATAGGACAGGTTATCGTTCTGGGGCACGTTCGTCTCGGTGATCAGAATCGTCCCCGGTGCGACCAGATCGAGTACGTCGCGCAGAAGTTGGATGATGAGA
The DNA here is from genome assembly GCA_020848855.1 of Anaerolineae bacterium. Next base: position 269 of record JADLHH010000339.1, read on the forward strand.
TGAGTTTGCGGCAGGTGAATGCAGGTCGTGCCGATTTCTTTCCATAGAAAGGCGATCGCGTCGAGGCGGATGAACTGCGCGCCTTGCCCGACGTAGAACAGCAGCGTCTCGATGATGGCGATCAGCACGTCGGGGGTGGCGAAATTCAGATCGATCTGGTCATCGCTGAAGGTTGTCCATACGTACAAGCGTCCGTTAACAGTCTCAAACGGCGTCAGCAGCGGCAGCGCGCGTGGGCGCACAACCTGCGATAAATCTGCTGCTGGATCGACGGTGATGAAGTAATCCGTATACGGCGCTTCACCGCGCAAAAATGCCTGAAACCAGGTGCTTTCGGCGGAAACGTGGTTGAATACGCCGTCGAACATTACGCGGAAATCCCGGCAGAGTGCGAGGATATCATCCCAGCCGCCGAGAGCTGGATCGACCTGCCGGTAGTCGATCACCGAGAAACCATCATCTGATGAATAGGGATAAAACGGCAGAATGTGCAGCCCCGAAACGGGCAGCGCCAGCCGCCTGATCGTGTCCCGCAGCGTCGCCAGCGGCGCTTCGTCCGCGCGGTGAACGTGATCGCCGTAAGCGATGATCAAAACGTCGCGTTCCGACAATGCGAGTGTGCCCGGCAGCGGCGTAATGGTCTCGATCAGCCGCTCGATTCGCTGGAGAATTTCCCCTGCCTGTGCCTCGCCGTAGATCAGGCGCAGTTTCTCATAGGCGCTTGCGCGCAGATGAACGTCGTGGTTCACGACTCAAAAGCCCCCAGTTCGACACAGGCGAGCGCTGCATTTGTCCACACGAACCAATGACGCGAATAGACCGATCCGCCGCCGGCGTTGTAGGCTTCGGGTAGCGCCCCGTCGCCTTGTGCGGCGAAACGCAAGGCAGCGCGCGCGCGCGCCTCACGGCTGTTATCGCCCAGCGCGCGCGCAACGATCAGGTCCTGCACGTCGCCGAGCGCCCACGGCGCGGGCGAATGCACCGAGCCGAGATGCCCATCGTAAAATCCGCTGTGATTGGCATTCGAGAAGGCGAAATCGACCGTGCTGCGCCAGACCGGATCGTCAGCCGGGCAGAAGCCCCACGCTGGAGCCAGCGCTAGCGGAAAATCGTTCGCATCATGATAGAAGTGGTAATGCCCTTCGCCATCGGCTGCATAAGCATAAATACGCTCTCCATTATAGTCGCTCACGAACGCGCGCTGGATCGAGTCGCGCAGATCGGACAGCCGCGCCGCCCACGCGCCAGCCAAACCGAGCGTATCCAGCCGCTTGAGTGTGTGCCACAGCAGGATATGGCTGGACAGATGATAGGGCAGCGGGATGGGATCGTCGGCGGGCGTCTCGTCGGTTGGGAAGAGCAGGGCGTCCGGCGAGCGGCGGGTGTCGAGCATCGCCAGCACCGCCGCGACCTGCGGCGCAAACCGCATTCTGATGGCTTGATCGTTCGTCGTGAGAACGTAATCTGTCAGTTCGAGCAGCGGGTAAAGCTGCTGATCCAGTTGAAACGCGCTGTCCTTGACGTGACCGTTTGCCAGATAACAGCGCGCCCACGCGCCGTCGGGGCGTTCGGCGGTTTCGAACATCCAGATCAGGTGGCGGCGCACCAGTTCGGCTTGCCCCGCGCTGAGCAGCGCCCGCGCTGCATAATAGGCATCGCGATTCCACGACAGCGGCAGCAGCATGTGATCGGTGAGGAAGCAGGTTGAATTACCCCACGGCACGGCGTTTTCCACCGCGTACACGATGCCACGCCGCACCAGTGGATCATCAGGCACGGCACGCAGCGCGTCTCGCCAGAAATCCTCGACCTGCATCAGCGACGGGCGCAGCTTCAACTGGTGTGCGTTCGCCACCGCTTGCTCGACCGTCAAGCCGACCCCATAGGCGAGGCGCTCACTGCTCAGCGGCAGGTCGATGTCTAACAGATGATCCGCTTCATGCACCGGACTGCTGCTCACGTCCAATCCGGCGACGGCGACTGCCGCGCCAAGCGCCGGATTGTGAATGACGAGCAGATCGTCGTGCGGGTAGACGCGCAGTTGCAGCGGGGGCATCGGCAGCGGACCGCCCTCGGTCAACTGCGTATAGGCGCAGCGCTGCAAACACAGTCTACCAGCCCAACGCGTTCCGGCGGGCGCGTCGATCACCTGCACCGCGCCGCGCGCGACCGCGAACGTCGTCACGGTGGCTTGACCATCCGCCGTTTGCAGCGTAATCTCCGGGATAGCCGACTCGTGTAGGCTTATCTGACAGTCGCTCACGGGCGCAGCGAGGCGCAGACCGAAGCCATCCTGCGCTGTCAGACTCGCGCGGTACGCCCGCACCGCCGCCGCATTGTAGCGCTGGCTTTCGTCGAACGGTTCGGCGGAAGTCAGCGTCACATAGCCGTGCGTCGGATGATAGAAGTTCAACGCGGTGATGCGACCGTCGGTGTTGACACTGCCGGTTACGCCACCCCCGCCAAAATCCAACGGTTTCAACTGGCAACCTGTTCCAACGCCGGCGTAATCGCCCGCCCGCTGTCGCGGTCAATCCAACGGATCTTCTCGACCGGGAAGTGTAGCCATACCTGTCCGCCCATCTCCGCCGGGAAGTCGGGATGCGTCGAAACCTTGATGATACTGCGGTCGATGATGATCGTCAGCAGGTTCTGCGACCCCAACGGCTCGACCACTTCGACACGTACCGGCAGCGCGCCCTCGCTTGGCGCCGCCTTGACCTCGGTGTTCTCCGCGCGGATGCCGATGAGGATGTCCTTGCCCTCGTAGGGGCGAAGCGCCGCCCCCATATAATCCGGTGGTGTAATCACGAGCTGGCTTAGCTTCACGGTGATTTGCCCCTCGCTGTGTTCGACGCGCGCGGGCAGGAAATTCATCGGTGGGTTGCCGATGAAGCTGCCGACGAACTGGTCGACCGGAACGTCGTAAATCCGTGTGGGGGCGTCGATCTGGATGATTTTGCCGCTGCGCATCACGGCGATGCGGTCGCCCATGCTCAGGGCTTCAATCTGGTCGTGGGTGACGTAGATCGTCGTCGCTTCCAGCCGCCGCAGCAGCGCCTTGAGTTCAGCGCGCATTTCCAGGCGCAGCAGCGCATCGAGATTGCTCAATGGCTCGTCCATCAGAAGCGCGTCGGCGTCGAAGGCGATGGCGCGCGCCACAGCGATGCGCTGGCGCTGTCCGCCGCTCATCGTCCCCGGCAGGCGGTCGAGCATCGCCTCGATGTGGAGCAGTTTCGCCGCCGTCTCGACTCTCTCCTGAATGACGCCGCGCGCGACCTTACGCATCTTCAGCCCGAAGGCGATGTTGTCGAAGACGGTCATGTGCGGGAAGATGGCGTAATTCTGGAAAACCATCGAAACGTTGCGTTCCTTGGGCTGCATGTATGTCACGTCCCGGCTGCCGATCAGGATGCGCCCTTCATCGACCATGCCCAGCCCGGCGATGGCGCGGAGCAGGGTCGTCTTGCCGCAGCCGCTCGGTCCCAGCAGGACGATGAATTCCTTGTCCGCGACCTGGAGGCTCACGTTGTCGATGGCGACGAACTTTCCAAAACGCTTCACCGCGTGTTCGACAATGATTTCTGCCATAAACAGCCTCTCAACTCTCAGTGGTAAGCTGCCCGCTCCAAAAACATAATTTTGCTCAGTGCGCCGTACAAGTGAACGCTCTACGCTTGCAGAACGCCCGCTCGGTATTCGATACTACTTGCTGAGCTGCCCCCACAGGTTGAACAGGTAGCGGCGAATGAAGAAGATGAAGATCAGCGACGGGAGCAGCATGAAGAACCCGCCCGCGAACTTGAACGGATCACTCGATTTGTCAAGCGAATAAAGAATCTCGGCGGGCAGCGTCCGATTGCTGATGGTCAGCAGTATTGCCGCGAATACTTCATTCCACGACAGCACGAAAGTCAGGACGGCGGACGCGGCAATGCCGGGGACTGCCAGCGGCAGAACCACCCGCCGGAAGGCTTGCAGGCGCGTGCAGCCGAAAACCTGCGCGGCTTCTTCCAGCTCGTAGGGCAGGCTCATGAACACGCTGGCGACGACGAGAATGGTGGTCGGCAGGGTCAGCGCGGCGTGCATCATCGCCAGGCTGTAGACCTGATCGAACATGCCCAGGCGGATGAAAACGACCGCCAGCGGCACGGCGAGCACGACGATAGGGAAGGCGCGCACCGACAGGATCGCAAGACGGATCGTGTCGCGTCCGCGAAAGGCGAAGCGCGCAATCGCGTATCCGGCAGGAATGGCAAACGCCGAGGAGATGATCACCGCCAGCACCGCGACGATCAGGCTGTTGAGCGTCGATTGGAGGATGCCTTCGCTGTTGATGAAGAACTGCAGCGTTTCCGTCGAAAGCGGCGAGGGAAAGAACAGCTTCGGGAAGGTGCGCACGCCTGCCGGGGTGCTGAGCGCCATCGTGAAGATCAGCCAGATGGGCAGCAGAATCCAAATCGCGATGATCACCGCCACCGCATAGACACATGCACGCCGGATGTTGTGCCGCAGCTTGGCGCGGCGGCGGGCAGCGGACGTTTGCGACGAGGTCGCAGGGAAGCTCGCGTTGGGGGCAAAGGGCGTATCGGTCATGATGACTGTGCTGCTTCCTCCTGCGAGCGCACCGCGCGCAGGTAGAAGAACGAAACACCCAGCGAAAGCAGCATGATGAACCCGGCGTAGACGGCTGCCATGTTCGGGTTGTTGTAGCGCTGGGGATCGTACCAGCGGTAGGTTTCGTAGGCGAGCACGGTCAGGATTTCGCGTCCGGCGATTGCTACGACGACGGCGAAAACCTGAAACGCCAGAATGGTGCGCAGGATCAGGGCAACCTGCAGGCTCGGCTTGAGCAGAGGCAGGATGATGTAGCGTAAACGCTGCCAGAGGTTGGCGCCGAAAACCTGCCCGGCTTCCACGTAATCACGCGGGAGCGCCTGTAAGCCGGAGACGACGATGATCATCACGATGGAGGTCGCGCGCCAGATTTCCGCCAGCACAATCGCCAGAATCATCCAGCTTTCGTTGCCCGCGCGAATGAAGATAAACGGCGACTGTTCCAGCCCTGCGCCGACCAAAAACGAGTTCAGAAAGCCGCGCTGTGTGAAAATCGAGTACCAGACGATTCCCGACGCCAAATCGGAGATGCCCAGCGGGATGGCGAAGATGTAGAGAAACAGGCTGCTGCCGCGTATTTCGGCTTGCAGTACCAGCGCCATGATGATCGCCAGGACGAACTGCAGCGGGACGATCAGGACGATGAGCAACACCGTCGTACCGAGCGCGCTCGTGAAGCGATAGTCGCTCAACATGCGCCGGACGTAGTCAAGTGTCCACTCCCGCGTCGGCTGCCCGCCGACAACCCGCGCGGTGGTTGATTCGGTGCGCGATTCGATAAACACGTCCGTCTGTGCGACCCAGCCCTGCACCGTCGTGCCGTCCGTGTCGATGCCCTCGATCTTGAACCAGTAAAACGGACGCGTGCGCCCGTTGGCGAGGGTCTCTTCGAGGCGCTGGCGGTCGAGCACTGTCACGTCGGTCTGCATGGTTAGCGTGCCGGTAACGGCGGCATCGGTGTTTGACTCGACCCGCAGGTTGAGAAACTGCCCTTCGCGGCGGAAGGCAAGCTGGAGCGACTCAACCATCGGATAGGCAAAGAACAACAGTAAATAGAGGAGAGACGGGAGCAGCAGCAAATAAGGCAAATAATTGATCTTTTTCAAAGCACTATCCTGTCCCCTCAAAATCGGGGGACGGGCAGCGCGCCAACGCCGCCAGTCCCCTGTCTTGCCTTGATTATTTACTGAACCTGGCAGACGCCTTCGCTTGGCGGGTCGGGTGCCCAGCACGCCGCGCCCGTCTCGGTCAGGAGTGTTTGCAGCGTAGTGCCTTCTTCGTCCAGCACGGTCTGGATGTCTTCGCCGTTGATGACGACGCGGTTGAAAGCGTTGCGGAAGATCTCATTGATCTCGCCGCCGCGCGCGCCCAAGCCAACCGGCAGCAGCGACGGAATCGCGTCCGGCGCATTGATCGTGTCGTTGACCGCGCCGAGTTCAATGGCGACGCCCTGCGGCAGGTCAGCCGTATCGACACCGCCCACGACCGGGAAGAAGCCGAGGTCGCGCAGGATCGCGCCCTGGGTCGACGGCTCCATCATGAAGCGGATCAGCGATTCGGCAGCGTCGGGATTCGGCGCAGTGAAGGGGATACCCAAACTGGCAACGACCGGCATGTAGCCGCGCCCGGCAGGACCCGCCGGAGCCGGGAAGGCGACGAAATCGTCGGGCTGCTCGTCAAAGGCTTGCTTGAGCCGTGCCACATGGTCGAACGCGACCCAGACTTCGCCAGAGAGCAGCGGCTCCTGCATGAAGTCGTAGTTGATCGACTCCGGGTTGACGACGGGCCACAGGTCATCGCGCATGAACGTCATCATGTCGGCGGCTGCCGCGCTGCGGAACTGCGTCACCATGCCACCCGTGAACGACGGGAAGGCATAGCCCTCAAGGAACCGATGGAACAGCCCGGCAACCGGGAAGCCGAGCTTCGCTTCGCCCGTCGCGTCCATCATGTTCTTGCCCCACTGCGCCAGTTCGTCCCACGAAAGCGCGTTGATGTCCGCACCTTCCGGCACGTATTCGAGCGCCTGCTTATTGGCAGCCATGATATAGGTCGCCTGCATCCAGGGGATGTAATACTGGTAGTCGGTCGTGCCCATCTTGCCGAGTTCGACAAATGAGTCGTTGACGTCCGTTGTTTCTTCGATGCTGGCAAGCAGATCAGTGAGGTCGAACATCAGGTCTTCGTTCGCATACGTAGGGAACGAGCCGTGCAGGTCGCCAACGACATCGACCGTGCCGCTTCCCGACTGGGCTTCGGCACGCAGCAGGTCGAGCAGCGGACCCGCTTCATAGCCGGTGAAATCGACCGTGCCGCCCTCGAAATTGGCGAGGATGGCGCGCGCTTTTTCCGACTCTTCGACCACGTTGAACTGCGTCGAAGCGAAGGTGATGGTTGTGTCATCCTGTGCGTTGACCACCGCACCCAGCACGAGTATGAGCAAAATGACCAGCAGAGTTAATTTCTTCATCGCTTAATTGTCCTCTATATTAGACTATTCGCACACAAGAGCAGCAGGTTCGGGTCATATTCCTCCTCGTCTTAGCCCGGTTGAGGCGCGAGCCACAAGCGTACTGGAGAGCAGCATCTGCGTTTGTTCCGGCGGTTCGCCGTTGATAATGCTGCTCAGTAAATCTGCTAAGCGTCTGCCGATTTCATAGATCGGCTGGTGGACGGTTGTCAGCGGGGGATGGGCGAATTCGGCGACAGGGATGTCATCGAAGCCCGTGACAGACAGGTCAACGCCGACTTCCAAGCCGCGTGCCCGCGCCGCGTGCATCGCGCCGAGCGCCATTAAATCGTTGCAGGTAACGATCGCCGTGATCTCCGGGTGGGCGTCGAGCAGGCTGTTAGCCTGCGTGAAGCCGCCCGTCCGCTGCAAATCGCCGTGCGCGACGTAATCCGCGCGGTAGTCGAGAGACGCTGCCGCCAAGCCATCGCGGTAACCCATGTGACGATATTCCGTGAACGCCATGTCGGGCGGCGGCAATATCAGCCCAATCTGCCGATGACCTAGCTCGACCAGATGGCGGATGACGCCGGCAATCCCCGTCTGACTGTCGACGTCGATGTATGGAAAGTCGTTTGGCTCGCCCGGTGCGCTGCGTCCATTGACGACAAACGGATGCTGCAGCCGCTGCAGATAGGCGATGCGCTCGTCGTGCTGGCGTGTCCGTGCAAGGATCACGCCGTCAACACGGTTGCCTTCAACGATGCGCCGGTATGCCGTCATTTCCGGCTCGCCCGGCGTGTGCGCGCTGACGAGCAAGGAGTAGCCCGCGCGCGAGGCAGAGTCGCCAATGCCCAGCAAAAGCTGGCTGAAGAACTCGTTCGAGATGCTGTTGTCCGCCGATGGAATGATCAAGCCGAGGGTTTGGGTGCGCTGCGTGCGCAACTGGCGCGCCAGCAGGTTGGGTTGGTAGCCGAGCGTATTGGCGATGGCGGTGATATGGTGGCGCGTCTGCTCGTTGACGTCGTCGTAGCCCGCAAGCGCGCGCGAAACGGTAGTGATGGAGTAACCGGATTTTTTAGCAATATCCTTCAGAGTAACTTGCATAACTGGCTTTTATAATATATTAACCGGTGCATCCAAATCGTTTTGGATATAAAATGAAGGTAATCCAAAACGTTTCGGATGTCAAGCGCTTGGCGGTAGCTGCGCTCTGCTTCCGCCTGGAATTTGTTTACTTTGTACGGATCGGGCGTGATACTCCAGAAATAGACAAGCTGCCGTGAACAAGATTTGAAGCGACACCCTGCACGCGTGTCGCCTGAAGAAGATTCGTGTTGAAAAAGGATCAGACGATGCAAAAATCTCACTTAGACACCTGGCTGCACAAGGTCTCCGACCTGCTTTCCGGCAACCGCATCACCGTCGACGGCTACCGCTATACCGCGCCGTCACTCGATACCGGCGATTTTGGACGCAAGGATTACGCGAACCAATTCATGTGGGACTCGTGCTTTCACGCCATCACATGGCGCTGGATTGACCCGGTCATGGCGCAGGATGAACTGCTCAGCCTCGTCTCGCGTCAGGTGAAGGATGGAGCGGACGCGGGCATGATCCCGCACTGCAATTACTGGCGTGGCGGCGGCTCGTGGCTGTGGGGGCAGGATGATCGCAGTTCGCTCACGCAGCCGCCGCTGATCGCCGTCGCGGCACAACTCATCTATGAGCGCAGTGGGGATCAGAAATTCCTCGCGGCTATCTACGACGCGATGAGTGCCTATCATGCTTGGTTCGACCGCCGTCGTGACCCCGACGGCGACGGGTTGGTATCGGTGATCCATCCCTGGGAGGTGGGGGGCGATGCCTATCCGCGCTGGGATCACGCGATGAAGATCGCCCCGTTCAGCCACGAAGCGGGGCGCAGCGCCCGCCACGATCTCGCTCGTAAGCTGGTCGAGTACGGTATGGATGCGCTGGCACTCGCCCGCGCGGGCTGGTTCCACGTCGAGCCGATGGACTACAACGCCATCCGCGCCGCCGACATGGAAGCGATGGCGGCAATTGCTCGTATCCTCAACAAGCCGGATGATGCCGCGAGCTGGCAGCGCCGCGTCGAAAGCATCCGACAGTCATTTCAGGCGAAAATGATCATCGATGACCTGCCATATGATCTGGAAGGCGTAAACGAAACCCCGGTCATCCAGGACAGCGCCGGACAGTTCATAACGCTGTTTGGCGGCTTGCCGACGTCAATGCAGGCGGAAAAGCTGGTGAACCGTCTTCAGGAACCGCGATTTTGGACGCGCTTTCCGGTTGCGACCACGCCCACAGACGCCGACACCTTTGACCCGAATACGTACTGGCGTGGCAACGTCTGGTCCAGTGTGAACTGGCTGATCTACAAGGGGCTGCGACGCTATGGCTATCACGATGTCGCCAACGCGCTGGCTGAACGCAGCCTTGCCTTGCTGGAACAGTCCGGTTTTTGTGAATACTATCATCCGGTTACGGGCAAAGGGCTTGGTGGCGAGAACTTTAGCTGGAGCGCTGTCATGATCGACATGGTGGCGACCTCCGAGCTGTGAGGATAGGAACATTCTCCTTCCCGATGACCGCGTAAATTGACCCCTGATCAGTTCCAGGATGAACCGATTACGCCGGTGTGATGTAATCGGTTCATCATTATTCGTCTGTCGAGGCTGATAGGGGCGTAACTTTTCGCCTCAGATCACATCCAGGTAGTCGCGATCCGGGAGCGTGGGAAACGGCGCGTGCGGCAGCGCCTGATACCAGTAGGCGACCGAAGCAATGTCGTCCTGCAGCGGCAGGTAGCGTCCGTTACGACCCCAGCCCAGCGCCTGCACCGTCACGCGCAAGCCGGTTTCAAATCGGATCGGATCGACGATGTGCCAGCGGTACAAGCCAAAGCGCATCTGAGTGTGATAGTCGTCTTTGGGGCGGATCACCTGATGAAATCCGGCGTAGGGCGTCGTATAGGTGATGTACCCCTGATTATGCTTCTCGCTTGGGTCGAAGTTGTACGATCCGCAGAAATAATCCTCCAGCCCGGTGGTGCAGATGGTCGGATACGCTTCATCGTCCATATAGAACTTGACTTCGCCTTCGCCCCACCACAGATTATTGTTCGACCCCCAGGCGACATACGTTCCCACGTAGTGCCCGGTTCCCGTGATGCCATCGACGACTGTGTACACCTCTTTGGCAGGCAGTGGATTGACACGCCTGAACTGGGCGTGAAAGTACGCGGCGTCGTCGGGAATTTCTGTCAGCACGTAGTTGATCTGATAGTAAAGCACCATATCGCTTTCGCCAGTGTTCGTCAGCGTGATGCGGCACTTGCGGCGAAACGGCATTTCCCAGTAGCAGTTGAAAGCGCTGCCGGGGTTGACACAGATGGCAAGCGAGCTGACCTGGGCAAATTCCCCCCAGCCACAGGCGAAAAAATCGCCTACCGGGCACTCTACAGAAGGATGTTCCGAGTCGTCCCAGTAGATGCGCAAAATCGAATGACGCCAGTTGCCGGTCGGTGTCATCCATATCTGCTGGATCGCGCCCGGTCCGTCGATATCCGCCAGCGAGCGCGTCTCGCCGGCAGCAATGATCACGGACGGAGAAATCTTCCAGCCGTGCCCCAGGTCGCGGGCAGCACGAGCGCCCGTGCCTTCAGTCGCCATGCCTCCCTTGCCTTTTTCACCATCAAAATTCTCTGGGCTAATCGAGCGACTCCTGGCTTTGGAAAGCCTGGAAAGATTGCCGATGTGCAGCCCAAGACCATTGAAACCCGTCATAACACCTCTCCAGCCGCAAAAAGTAGCTACCTGAAATGATCTGGCGTCGAAAGACGCCTGTGACCGAATGATCGAGCAAAGCATGGCGGTTCAGCCGCTCACCCGGCATCAATTCGTCTCGACTACAGCAGCCTTCGCTGTCCGCGTTGGCGTCCAAACAGGCTTGCCTCAGAATAGCGGATTATACCGGTTTTGGGTTCGATTTGTTGCTACTATAGATGTCGGACAAATCAATCGTCCGTGATCTGCCGACGGATGCGAAATTGTCCTGACGGCTCAGATATGCCGATGAGCAGCCGAACGAACGCAGCCTTCATTTCCTCTTGTAACAGACAGGATAGTCTTCATGGAATCGAGTACCCGCATTCATATCGATCTGGAGCGAACGGTGGGTCGGCGCGATCCGCTGTTCTTTGGTTATTTTCTGGAGCATTTTCACCGGCAGGTATACGGCGGCATCTATGATCCCACGTCGGCATTTGCCGATGCCAACGGCTTCCGGCAGGATGTGATCGAGGCGATCAGGCGGCTTCAACCCTCTGTGATTCGATGGCCCGGCGGCTGTTTTGTCTCCGCCTATCACTGGAAAGAGGGTGTCGGGCGGGAGCGGCAGCCCAGTTACGACAAAGCCTGGCGCGTCGAGGAACCCAACCTGTTCGGAACCGATGAATTTGTCCGGTTCTGCCGGTTGGTTGGTGCGGAACCGTACATCTGCACGAATGCCGGCTCTGGGACGCCCGAAGAAATGAGCGACTGGGTCGAGTACTGCAACCTGGAGAGTGCGGGGAAGTGGGCGAAGCAGCGCATCGCCAACGGGCACCCCACGCCGCACCGCGTCCAGTACTGGAGCATCGGCAACGAAAACTACGGCTGGTGGGAAGTCGGCGCGAAAACAGCGGAAGAGTGGAGCTGCTACGTGCTCGAAGCTGCCAAGATGATGCGGCGCGTTGACGGAACGATCCGGCTCGCGGCTGCCAGCATCGCTGACCTGGACTGGAACCTGAAGCTGCTGAAGACCGCCGGCGCTTTCCTCGATTTCGTCGCCATCCACGCCTATATCGCTCACAACGAAACGCCGTATCTGTCTGCGCTTGGGCAGTTCGGTCGAATTGAGGCGGATATTCGTCGGGTAGAATATCTGCTCGGTCTGCTGGATTTATCCGACAAAGTGAAGATCGCGTTTGACGAGTGGAATCCGCGTTTCTGGTATCACCCCAGCTTTACCAACGTGAACCCCAATATCGGTGAGCGCGATCTCAACGACGATAACGCCACGTATACGATGCTGGATGCTGTCCTGCACGGGCGCTTCCTGAACGCCTGTCTGCGACACTGCTCCAGCGTCAGGATGACCAATCTGTCGCCGATTGTGAATACGCGCGGTCCGATCTACACGTATTCCGGTGGGCTGGTACTGCGTCCCACCTATCATGTTTGCGATCTCTATACCAACTACACCTATCCCGAAGTGATTGATGCCTTTTGCGACTCGCCGGGCTTTGCCGCCGCAGATATGAACGGAAACACCAGCCCGGTTCCGTACTGCGATTCGATGGTCACGTTCGAGCGTGAGACTGGCAGACTCGCTGCCGGACTCATCAACTGCCATCCCGAAGAATCGCATTCATGCGACATCTGGCTACCGGGGCAGGCGATTCGCGATCAAGCCGTGCTGTACACCATCAACGGAACGACGCTGGCTAGTTTCAATGATATCGATCACCCGAACGACGTTCAGATCGTGGCGACTCCCTGCCCGGTTGATGGCGACCGGGTTCAGATTGAACTCAGCCCGCATTCGGTGAATGTGCTGCAGCTCCAGGTGCATTGACGATTCTGTTATCCGAGCGTCAGAGACAGATTGCGGATAGGCGCAGTCGCTTGCTGTCTCACGGTTGGTCTCGCAGCCAGCGTACGTAAGCGATGATGTCCGCGAATTCGGCGTCGCTCCAATCGGGGCGTCCGCCGCTTGGCGGCATCGAAACGCCGGTCACGTTGTCCGGGTGATCTGCCGCGCGTCCGGTTCGCAGGAACGCCAGCAAGTCCGCATCCGAGGCATACAGAACGAGGGGCGATGTCACCAGCGGCAGCCCAAGGCTCGGCACGCCTTCACCCTGGAACCCGTGACATCCCGCGCACGTTTCTTCGAAATGCTGCCTGCCCAGCTCGATATTGGCGCTGCTATCTGGTACGACGGTCGCATCCATCTGAAGAACTATGGCTGTTGGCGCGAGGGTAGGGGCAATCGCTTCGGTTGGATTGGTCGACGGCGCTGCGCCGACGTAAACGTGATCGGGCGACATGAATTCCCTGCCGCTCAATGCGTAGATCTCGCCCGCGTTCACCCGGTCGTTGTTCTCGCCATCGCCGCCCATCGCGTTCGGGATAATGTCCCGGTAGCTGTCGGTGTCGAGATCGTAGACGGCTAGAGCGTAGGGCATCATGTCGTTGTTGTCTGCGCCGGCGATGAAGCGCACGCGCAGGTTGTCCGGCGGTGCGAACAGCAGGATTTCGCCATCGTGCGCCGGAAGCCCGCCCATCTCGCCGAAGAGGATTGCCATCATGCCGGCGTTGTGACGCACGCGACCGTCGTAGCCGACGACATCGTAATCCGGCGCGCCATACAGCAGATCAGCCACGCCGTCACGGTCGATATCGGCGGCTCGCAGCGTATCGCCCGCCTTGCTGTCTGCCTGGTCGGGATATACGACGACGGTTCGCCCAGCCTCCGGCGCACTCATGTCGAACATCTGCCCGCGAACCGGGTCGTGGGTGTAGATGACCCATGCCTCGCCCGCTTCGTCCAGGTTGCGTTCCGCGCCATCGCCGACCAGTGTGCCCAGAATCAGGTCGTTCCGTCCATCGCCGTCCATATCCCCGACCGCGATTTCCTCGCCGAGCAGGTCATTGGGGTAACGTCCGTAGACGACGCTGATGCTGTCGTCGGTGGGGCGACCGTCGGGATCGAGATGGGCGGCAAGGTCAATCGTCTGTCCGCGTAAATCGGCTCGCCCGAAGATGATGAACGTCTCGCCGGAATTGTAGCGGCGGTTGTCGGGACCGTCGCCGCCGCCAAACGACAGCCCGCCGATTCCGCTCGACGCCCGCCACAGCGCGGCGCTGATAATCGCGTCGTCGTAGCCGTCCCCATCCAGGTCATCGCCCCAGACGGTCGATCCGAACAGATCATCGTAATCGACCCCGATGATCCGCGTGGCGTCGGCGGGCGGCTCGCGCATGTCGATCACGCTGCCGTACAGCGTCGGTAGCTGCGGCGAGCCGTAAATCACCCACGCTTCACCCGCGTTGATCCGGTGGTCGCCTTCGCCGTCGGCTTCGTTCGCGCCAATCAGCAGATCGTGCAAGCCGTCGCCGTCAAAATCACCGCCTTCAACCCACAGCCCAAAGCGATCTTCTTCGGTTGCGCCGTAGAAGGCGATAATATCGTCGTTCGTCGCCCGCAGATCAATATCGGCGTGCTGGGCGAAATCCGGGCTGCCGAACAGCACATAGGCAGCGCCGGCGTTCGACCGGTTCTGGAACGCTCCGTCGCTGTTCTGGGCGCTGAAAAGCAGGTCGTCAAAGCTGTCCCCGTTGAAATCGGCAATATACGTTTCCGTCCCCGCCATGTCGCCGGAATAAGCGCCGTAGATCGTGAATCCGGGGTAGACGGAGCCAAGCGAATCGGCGGTCATGCGCCCGCCGATTCCGCAGAAATTCATGACGATGCGGACATGCCCCGCGCTGCCGCGCCATTCGCCGTCGACGGAATGGGTCGCGTTCTGCCCGGTGATCGCCAGGTCGCCGCAGCCGTTGCCGTCGAAATCGCCGGCATCCAGCGGCTTGCCGGTCGTCGATGCGCCCGCCGGGCTGTCGTAAAACGCGAACTGCCCGCTCTGGGGGACAATCTGCAAATCCCAGGGCTGCCCGCCTGTCGGTTCGAGACTCTCCTGAGCGCGCCCGGCGATGTTCATCAGCGCCATGACCGTCACGAGAGCGAACAGGCGAAAGAGGTTTTTCCGTGCAAAGTGGAGTTGACGCATCGTCGTGCCTTACGCATACCCCGCTAAAGCGATAGTAAGAACGCAATCAGGTCTTCAAGCTGCTGGTCGGTGAGATCGGCGGCGACGCTGTGGAACGGGTCGGTTCGGGCGAGCACTTCCGCTAGCGTTTGAGCGACGCCGTCGTGCATGTACGGCGCGGTCGCCCACAAGCCCCGCAGCGAGGGCGTATCAATCGACTCAAATTCCTCCAGCGAAAAAGCCGCGCCCGCCAGGTTGTGCGCCAGTTGGTCGGTGTAGGCAGGCGGCGCGTGACAGCTACAGTCCGGCGATCCGCTCATGAACAGCGTCATGCCGCGCTGCGCTGACGGACTCAGGGAGCCGTCCGGCATCCGGTAGGGACTCGCCCAGGGTTGCAGCGAGGCGACGTAAGCGGTCAGCGCGTCTAAATCGGCGGAGCGACCGGCGTCCGTTTTGTCGGTCGTCGCGTCGAACGCCCCTGCGATCAGCCCGTCTCCCAGCATGACGTGGCGAATCTGATCTTCGATGGTGTCCTGAAGCTCGTTCATATCGCCCGCCCAGTTGTAGGGCGGGAGCGCGGCAGCGCCGCCCAGTGCCGGGGTGTTGCGCGGTCCGCTGCGAAAGTTGATCCAGGTACGCCCGTCCGCGCCGCCGTCGAGGTGACAGGTCGCGCAGCTAATCGCCCCGTCGCTCATTTCCGAGGACAGCGCATGGTTGAACAGCACCTTGCCGCGCAGCAGTTCGGCGTCGAGCAGGATGTCCGTCACCGGTATCGTGGCGACAACCTGATTGTCGGCTGTGCTGATCACCGAA
>JADLHH010000340.1 GCA_020848855.1 Anaerolineae bacterium
ATGGTCGCCGTGACGATCATCGTCGTGGCGGTGCCGGAAGGGCTGCCGATGAGCGTCACCCTCAGCCTCGCCTACAGTATGCGCAAGATGACGGCGACCAACAACCTGGTGCGCCGGATGCACGCCACCGAAACGGTCGGCGCGGCGACGGTCATCTGCTCCGACAAGACCGGCACGCTGACCATGAACCAGATGCGCGTGCGCGACGCACATTTCCCGGCGCTTGGCGTGCGGCTGGTCACGCGCGAATTGGATACTCCGAACGAGCGGCTGGTCGCCGAGGCGATCTCGTCCAACTCGACTGCCAACCTCAGCCGCGTCCCCGGCGAGCCGGTGCAGATGCTCGGCGACACCACCGAGGGCGCGCTGCTGCTCTGGCTGCACGAGCGCGGCATCGACTATGTGACACAGCGCAGCAGCTTGCTGGTCGATACCCAGCTCACCTTTTCGGCGGAACGCAAGTACATGGGCACGCTCGGCATGTCCAGCGCGACCGGCGCGCCGGTCGTCTACCTGAAGGGCGCGCCGGAAATCATTCTGGAGCAGTGTGCCTGGATTCTCACGCCCGACGGCGTCGTTTCGCTGGACGATGAACAGCGCCTCGAAATCGAAGATCACCTGCACGGCTACCAGCGGCGCGGGATGCGCACGCTGGCGTTCTCGTACAAGCCAGTACCCGCCGAAACGCAGCGCAACGTCGAAGACCTCGCCGTGAACATGATCTGGCTGGGCTACGTCGCCATCGCCGACCCGATTCGCCCGGAAGTGCCGACCGCCATTCAAGCCTGCCGCGAGGCCGGGATCGCCGTCAAGATCGTCACCGGCGCCAACCCGGAGACGGCGAAGGAAATTGCCCGGCAGATCGGGCTGTGGGAACTGGAAGACGACGACAACCCGAACGCCCATATGACCGGGCGCGAGTTCGCGCTGCTGGAGGGTGAGGCGCTGCGGAACGCGGTGCGCAGCCTGAAGGTGTTGTCGCGCGCCCGCCCGATGGACAAGACCCGGTTGGTCACCTCGCTGCAAGCCAACGGCGAAATCGTCGCCGTGACGGGCGACGGAACCAACGACGCGCCCGCGCTGAACTATGCCAACGTCGGCTTGGCGATGGGGTCGGGCACGGATATCGCCAAGGAAGCCAGCGATATTGTGCTGCTCGACGACTCGTTCCGCAGTATCGTCAACGCTGTGATGTGGGGGCGCTCACTCTACCAGAACATCCAGCGCTTCATCCTGTTCCAGTTGACGATCAACGTCGCCGCGCTGGGTATTGCGCTGCTGGGACCGTTCATCGGCGTCGAATTCCCGCTCACGGTCATTCAGATGCTGTGGGTCAACCTGATCATGGATACGTTCGCCTCGCTGGCGCTGGCGACCGAGCCGGCACGCTGGGACGTGATGAAGCGCAAGCCGCGCAAGTCGACCGACTTCATCATTTCGCCGGAAATGGCGCAGCGCATTCTCGCCTTCGGCGTGACGTTCATCGTGGTGCTGGTTGCCTTCCTGCTGGTCATCGGCGGCGACGGGCAGACGACGCCGCATGAGCTGTCGCTGTTCTACGCGACTTTCATCCTGCTCCAGTTCTGGAACCTGTTCAACGTCCGCGTGCTGGGGCTGGACATGTCGGTGTTCAAGGGGATGGGTGAAAACCGGCTGTTCATCGGCATTGCTGCGGCTATCTTCATCGGCACGGTGCTGATCATCCAGTTCGGCGGCGACATCTTCCGCACTGTGCCGCTGGCGCTGGGCGAGTGGCTGGCGCTGCTGGCGCTCACGTCGCCGGTGGTTCTGCTCGGCGAATTCCTGCGTTACAGCCGCAACCTGAGGGCGCGCCGCGCCGCGCTGGAGACGAGCGCCGAACCGTCCAGCGAAGGCTAACGCTTCGGAGATACACTCAACACGACAGGGGCAGGCGCAGGTCTGCTCCTGTTTTGTTATTGCATGGTAAAATAGTGGTGGTCGTTGAATAGGCATGAGGAACAGGTGATGACTGATCGAATTTTCACACCTGAAGAAGAAGCCGAAATTGATACGCAGGCGCGTCTGCGCGGATTTACCGGGGCGCGTGAGTATCTGCGGATGCTGATTCAGCATGACGTGCAGGCGTCTGCTGATGCGCAGGAACGGAGATCGACACTCGATGAACTGATGGCGATGACGCCAGAGGAACGCGATTACTGGCTCGAAAAGGCAGCGGCGCTCGCTGAACCGTTTTACCTGAATGATCCTGAGTTGACGATCACCGCAGATACTATCGATCTCTATGACTACCCGGATACAGAGTAGCGCAGCCTCGCGCGGCGAAATCTGGTTCGTGAATTTTGATCCGTCAAAAGGTGCGGAAATTCAGAAAACACGCCCAGCAGTCGTCATAAATGTGCGAGGTATCGGCAGATTGCCTTTGCATATTGTCGTCCCCATCACGGATTGGAAACCTGACTATGCCCTTTTTCCCTGGTTTGTGCATTTGACGCCGGACGCCGATAACGGATTGCATAAAGAATCAGGCGTGGATACCTTTCAGGTGAAATCCATCTCTACAGATCGCTTTGTTCGGCGGCTTGGCAGCGTGACGGACGAGCAGATTCGACAGATCGCAGGCGCAATTGCTTTGTGCATCGGTTACCCCTGACTCCGCGCCGTTTTCCCTACGAAGGACACTGATGGCAGCACTGCAAGGCAAGGAACGCGCGGCTTACGTGCAGGATATGTTCGACCGCATCTCCGGGCGCTACAACCTCATGAATCGGCTGATGACCTTCGGGCAGGACGTGCGCTGGCGGCGCTTCGTCGTCCGGCAGGCGCGGCTCACATCCGGCGCGAAGCTGCTCGATCTCGCTACCGGCACGGGCGATATCGCTTTCGAGGCGCTGCGCCAGTTTCCCGGCGTGCAGGCGGTCGGCGGCGATTTCTCGCTCGGTATGATGCTGGTCGGGCAGCGGTTGCCGCTGGGCGACTCCGTGCAGTGGAATCAGTCGGACGCGCTCAACCTGCCGTTCTCCGATGACGTGTTCGACGCCGTCACGTCCGGCTACCTGATGCGCAACGTGATCGACATCCCGCGCGCGCTCGGCGACCAGCGCCGCGTGCTCAAGCCGGGCGGGCGTATCGTCGTGCTGGACACCACTCCGCCGCCGGATAACATCCTGCGCCCGTTCATCGAAATTCACCTGCGCTACGTCATCCCGTTGCTCGGTCGGCTGATCAGCGGCAACGCCGACGCCTACCAGTATCTCCCCGAATCCACCCAGAAATTCAAGACGCCCGACGAACTTGCCGCGCTCATGCGCGAAGCGGGCTTCCAGAACGTGGATTACAGGCGCTTCATGTTCGGGACGATGGCGGTTCACTGGGGCGAGAAGCCTTAGCAACGAAACAGGTAAACAGAGCTAGAATCGATACAGTGGCTTTACGCCGCCGCTCGACCGACGAACAAGGCTCGCCCATTGAAGACCCGTCTCCCTCTCTTTGAGTTCGATTCCGCTGGCATCGAAGCGCGCTTGTGGCATAAGCCCGGCTTGGTCGAAGCCTTTGCCGTCGTCTTCCCACTTGGGCTGACGCTGCTTTTCATCTATTTGAACTCCAATTCGGGGATGCCCTTCGCGCCAGACTTTGACGTTTATATTCAGGCGGCGCGCGGTAACTTTGCCGGTTTTTACTACACTTACTGGTCGCTGCCGATTTTTCAGGTGTTGGCGCTGCTGCCCGGCGCGCACACAGCATACTTGCTCTGGTGTATCCTGAACGTGCTCGGTGTCTGGTTCGCGGTGCGCGTCTTCGGTGGGAGCGCGCCACTGGTGCTGCTCAGTTATCAAATGCTCTTTGTCTGCTTCTACGGGCAGATCACGGGGATTACGGTGGCGGGCTTGGCGCTGCTCTGGTGGAGTCTGGAGCGAAAGCGCTGGCTGCTGGCAGGCATCGGCGCGCTGCTGGCGCTGATCAAATGGCAGATGGGCATTCCTCTGTGCGCGGCGTTGCGGCTCCTCTCGAATACCGCCTGGCATATTCGGCTGCGAACGCTGCTGCTGGTGCTGGTGATCGTAGCGCTCTCATTGATTCTGTACCCGAACTGGATACTCATCGTCATCGAGCGCATCGTCACTGAGCCGCCCATTCCCTTCGGTAATATCGCCTCGTGGCAGTTCTTCGGACCACTGGCTCTGCTGTTCTGGCTGCCGCCGCTTTTCTTGCCCATGTCTCGCGGGCGGCGTGTCGCTGCACTCTGCGCGGCAAACGCGCTGGCGACCCCTTATTTTCAGCAGACCGGCTTGCTCACCTTGTTCATGCTGCCGCTCGGTTGGTTTCCGCTGCTCGGCAATCTGCCGTATCTCTATTTCTGGTTTCGCAACAACGAGATGGAATTTGTGGTCGCTGTGCCGCTGCTTGCCTACGC
>JADLHH010000341.1 GCA_020848855.1 Anaerolineae bacterium
CGCAGCAGCGCGTCCGGCGGCGGGGTCGCTTCGCTGGCAGCTTCAGCCGTCGGCTCAATCGTCGCTTCGGCGGTCGCATCCTGCGCGGCAGCCACATGCACCGTCAGCAGCAGGCAGAACAGCAGCAGTAATTTTTTCACACCCTAATCCTTTCACAAAAGCATTCTGGAACTGTTTCTTTACTGCGCTCCCCCGCCTTTAGTTCAATTCTTTGCGAAAGCTCTTTTCCACAGTTCCACGACTTCTCTGTGCTTCAAACTTTCAGCGCCGCCGCATCATCGTGCTCATATCCGGCGACGGCAGCCAGATCGTAAACGTCGAGCCGCGCCCTTCGCCCGCGCTGGCAACCGTGATCGTCCCGCCATGCGCCTGCACGATCTCCTGCACAATCGCCAGTCCCAGCCCCGTGCCGCGCTGCGGCCCTCGTGCCTTGTCCACCTGATAAAACCGCTCGAAGATGCGCGGCAGTTCCGCTTCGGCAATCCCCTGCCCGGTATCCTCGACGACCAGTTCCACGCCGCCGCGCCGCACCTGCGTCCGCACCTTCACTTTGCCCCCGGCTGGCGTGTACTTAATCGCGTTGCTGATCAGGTTGGTCACCACCTGCACCAGCCGGTCGCCGTCTCCGGCAATTTCCGGCATCGACGCGACAGTCGTCTCCAGCTCCACGCCCTTCTCGCGCGCCACAATCGCCAGCCGCTGTGAAACGCCAGCCGTCAACTGTCCGAGGTCAATCGCCGCCGTCTGCATCGAAAGCCGCCCCGCCTGCAACCGCGCGAGGTCAGTCAGTTCGACCACCATCCGGTTCAGCCGTTCGCTCTCTTCACGGATAATTTCTGCGGCTTGTACCGGGCTGCCAATCCCATCGATGATCGCCTGCGAGTACCCCTGTATCGAAGTCAGCGGCGTTTTCAAATCGTGTGAAACATTCGCCAGAAAATCCTGCTGCGACTGCTGCTCAAGCTGTACCTTGTCGCTCATGCTGTTGAAGGCGCGCGCCACCGCCTGCACTTCTTCCGGTCCCCGAATCGGCACCGACTGGTTGTAATGCCCATCCGCCACTTCCGAAGCGGCGGCGGCGACCGTTTGCAGCGGTCGGGCAATACTCCGTGCGATCAGCACCGCCAGCAGCACCGCGATGATCAAGCCAACCACCGCAGCCTGCACCAGCAGCGGAAACAGCTCCGTGCCAAACTGCGAAAGCGCATCCTGGAGCGACTGGATCGGGCGCGGGTCGGCGAACAGCAGCGCGTAAGTGTTCTGCCGCTGGCGCAGGCTGCTAATGCCCACGAACAGCCAGTCTTCGCTGTCCGGGTCGCGGAACGATCCGCGAATCGCGTCAATCCCCACCCCTGCCAGCGCGTTCCGCATGATCGTCGCGGGGATAATGTAGCGTTCGCTGCGAATGTCGAAAACATCGCTGGAATCGAATACAGCATCGCTGTCGTACAGCACGGTCTGCGTACTCACATCCGCCAGCAAAATGCGTTCTTGGCGCTCAGCCGCAATTTGCGAAAGCGCGGCGCTCAGGTTTTCCAAATCACGCTGTGTCGGGAAAATCTGGTTGAAGCCTGCCAGACCCAGCACGTCGCGCAGCCGAACATTGAGCGCAATCGTGGCAAGCTGCTGGTAGGTCGGTTCTGGGGGGGCATCACGAGTGTTGAGGATCAGCACCAGCGCCCCACCGATCACCCCCAGCGTAATCGCCAGCAGCAGCAGGTAGGAAATAAACAGGCGAACGCGCAGCCGCTGCATCGTTACGTATCCAGGCGGTAACCCACCCCCCACACCGTGTCAATCTTGGCGCGCATTGCTTTCAGCTTGTGCCGCAAATGCGCGATATGCACGTCAACGGTGCGCGTTTCCCCCGCGAAATCGTAGCCCCACACCACGTCCAGCAGCTTTTCACGGGTGAACACCATGCCGGGGTTCGTCGCCAGCGTCATTAGCAAATCGAATTCTTTCATCCGCAGGTCAATTTCCGCCCCATCCACCAGCACGAGTCGGCGGTCAGGGTGAATCACGAGGTTGCCAATCGTCAGCGTGGCATCGCTGCTCGCCGCAGGGCGTCCGGTACGGCGCAAAATGGCACGCACCCGCGCCACCAGTTCGCGCGGGTTGAACGGCTTGGTCAGGTAGTCGTCCGCGCCCAGTTCCAGCCCCACGATGCGGTCGATGTCGTCGCTGCGGGCGGTCAGCATAATAATCGGCACGTCGGACTCGGCACGCACGCGCCGGCACACTTCCCACCCATCGACTTCCGGCAGCATCAGGTCGAGCACGATCAAATTCGGCTTCTCGTGCAGAATTTTCTGAAGTGCGTTTTTGCCATCCGTCGCGCTGGACGTTTTATAGCCGTCCTGTTCGAGGTACAGCTTCGCCAGGTCAATAATGTGCTGCTCGTCATCCACGATCAGGATCGTTTCAGGCATCGGGTTTCTCCACAGCGCGTGTCTCGTCCGTTTCATCACCGGAAGACTCAGTGGGTTCTTCCGGCGGCTCAATCGTCGTCACCAGCACTTTGTCGACACGGTTGCCGTCCATGTCCATCACTTCAAAATGCAGGTTCTTCCAGTCGAAGTTATCGCCCGTTTTCGGAATATCGTTGACCTGCGCCATCATAAAGCCGCCCAGCGTTTCGAAGCGTTCATGTTCGCCGGGAATATCGTCCAGCACGAGCAGGTCTTTGAAGTCGTCAATCGACATCAGCCCATCCACCAGCCACGACTTATCTTCACGCTGGGTCGCCTGCGGCGCGGTTTCTTCCACGTCCCCGACGATTTCTTCGAGGATGTCCTGTATTGTGACCAGCCCTTCCATGCCGCCGTATTCGTCGATCACAATAGCGATATGCTGTGCCGTCTCGCGAAACCGATCGATCACTTTGGAAGCAGGCGTGGTGGCAGGGGTAAACTGCGCTTCGACCATCGTCGCTTCGATGTCGAAGGTGCCGCCCCCGACTAACCGAGAGAGCATTGTCTTGGCATTCAGGACGCCAATGACGTGATCCATGTCGCCGTCGCAGACGGGCAACCGCGAAAAGGGCGAGTGCTGAATTTTGGCGCGGTTTTCTTCCTCGGTGTCGCGGAGGTTGAGCCAGATAATTTCGGTGCGCGGCGTCATGAGCGAGCCGACGCGCAGCTCACCGAGGCGGAAGATGCCGGAGACCATCTCCTGTTCGCCTTCTTCAAAAACCCCGGCTTCGATGCCCTGCTGCATCATCGTCTTGATTTCTTCTTCCGTGACGGGCGGCTCGTCCGAGTCGCGGACGCCGAGCAGGAGCAGCACCGCGTGCGTCGAACCGCTCAAGAAGCTGATGAGCGGCGAGGTGATTTTCGAGAGCACGTTCATCGGCGGGGCGATGGTGGCGGCGATACGCTCCGGGTATTGAAGCGCGAGGCGCTTGGGCACGAGTTCGCCAATGATGAGCGAGAGGTAGGTTGTGACGGCGACGACGACGCCAAAGCCAATCGCGTCGGCATAAGCCGCCAGCGGCGTGGTGCGAACGACTTCCGCGATCTGTTCGGCAATGGTCGCGCCACCGAACGCACCGGTGAGAATCCCGATTAGCGTAATGCCGACCTGCACGGTGGAGAGGAAGCGGGTCGGCTCCTGCGCCATTTCGAGCGCCGTCTTTGCGCCGTTGTCGCCTTTGTCGGCAAGCTGCTGAAGCCGCGCCTTGCGCGAACTGATGACCGCCGTTTCCGAACCCGAAAACAAGCCGTTCAGCACGATCAGCAGCACAATGATGACAATTTCCATTGGGTTCTTTGATCCTGTCGGGTTGCCTATGCAGATTCATTATAACGAGGAAAGTTAAAGCGCGGTGAATCAAGCGGGCGGGTTTTACGCTCATTTTACAAATGCGGCGCAGGCGGAGGGGGAGAAAAGCTGATTTTGGCACGCTCGTTGGAAAAAGCAGGGTGCAGTGTGCGCGTCGCAAGCGACGAACGCCCCTACGATGGTGACAGGCGGTTGCCGATTTTTTGGTACGGTTGGTGGAGAATGCAGGGCACGACACGAGGGTGTTGAAAAAGCCGATCTCGGTGATGCCGCCAGAGGGTCAAACCCTCCGGCTACAAGGGGAAAAGCCTGCTAAAGCACTTTAACAAATTAGTACGGAGATCAGGGCGCAGCGTGCTGCGCCCTACCCCCTCACTCCCCAACCCTCTCTCCCACGCAAACGGGGAGAGAGGGAGAAAAGCGGATTTGGGAATGCCCTATCAATTTGGAAAAGTCGATAAGCAGGCTGCCGGTAAAAGCGGCGTGCGCGTCGCA
>JADLHH010000342.1 GCA_020848855.1 Anaerolineae bacterium
AGCGCGTCGTTGGGTCGCCGGGGCTGGCGTTGGGGTCGAAGCCCGCCACTTCGCTCACGGCAAGCTGGCGTCCATTGTCGATGAACTGTGTCCCGGCGATGATCCAGTCCGAGTCCCCGTAGATCACGCGCTCCTGACCGCTCTTGTCCGCCAGCTTGACGACGTTCGCCTGCGGCATGGGACCCTCTGGTTCGGCAGCGGGCTGGCTCTGATCCAGTTCGATCCACACCAGCTCGCCGGTCGCGTTCAGGCGGTCCAAGCCCCAGCGCCACCAACGATCGACCGGCTGCACGCTGTCGTCGCTCAATTGCCAGAAATACGCCGGGCTGATCGGGAAGCCTTCCGTGCCCCAGGGGATGCCCGCGAACACGATCTGGCTGCTGACGAAGTAGCGCACGTCCGGCATCAGGGTGCGCCCGGCATCGAAATAGGCGTTCCCCTTGACCGGGTTCATCTCGTGAAGCTGCGAGCCGCTGGCGGCGTCGAACACCAGAAGCTGCCACGTCGGCAGATTGGCGGGCGCGTTCGGGTCGCCGGCGTAATAACGCACGACGCCCACCGCGATCTGGCTGGCATCCTCGCTGTAGGTCACCCAGCAGCCGTCGGTCGTGCCGAGGTCAATGCTCATCAGCGCCGCGCCGCTCGCCAGATCGCGCACGATCAGCGCGGCGTTCGCGCCGTCCGGCTGGTTGACGACCATGCAGTAGGCAGCGCGGCTGCCGTCGGGGGCGAAATCGAGCGAGCGCTGCCCCAGATACACGCCTTCCGGCAAGCCGAGATCGTAAGCCTGCTGCGCGCCGTCCAGCGAAATACGCAGTAACTGCTGCGAGACGTTATTGAACAGATACACCGACCAGTCGGACTGCGCCGCCGCCGGAGCAGCCAGCAGTAAAGCCCGCGCCGAAACCAGCGCCAGCATTATCACACGCTTCATCGAACCCTGTCCTTCTCTATCCTCAGTCCTCGCCCCTCAGTCCCTGCTTTTGACTCGGTACTCGGCACTGAGTTTTCAGTTTAGCACGGGTTCGAGCAGGTATACCCCATCCTTGCTCTCCGCCATCCATCCGCGCAGCCCACCGAATCCCACCTCCCACCAGGCGATGCCGGTCGGGTCGCAGTTCGGTCCGCCGATCACGGCGAAGATTTCGCTGTTGATCACGGCGATGCTCGACGCGCTGAGCGACGGCTGGCGGCGCAGATTGACGCCGCCGCTAATCGCCCGTCCCTGTCCTCCGGCGTACAGGCGCGGCGGCAGGGCGTTCGGGCAGGCAATTCGCGCTACCGGCGACGCGACGGTGGGGAAGCCGCCGCGCGAAGCCGTCGCCCCCAGCGCCGGCGCCTGCAGCACGACGACCGGGTGGTAGAAACGCGCGATCACCACGCCGCCGAGGTTGGTCAACGTGTGATGGATGACCTCGTACACGCCGTTGACCTCGCGCGTCGCCAGCCAGCCGTCGGGCGTGCCGACGAGGAAACGGTCGCCGCTGGTGATCGGGCGCTGCACGCCCGCGCGGTCGAGCAGCACCGCGCCGTCCGGGTGCTCGACCAGCACGTCCCAGCCATCGACAACCCAATACGCATCGTCGATTTGCAGGCTGCGCGAGTTGTAGTAGATCACGCGCCCGTCGTCGCCGAAGGTCAGGACGTTATCCACATTTTCAGTGTCCGGCTGCACCGGCAGCGGGTAATCGGGACGGTGCGACGGTCGGATCGTTTCGCCGGTCAGCGCCAGCACGTCCCATTCAGCATTGTAGTAACCGACGCCGCGCGTGACTTCGCCCGTGTCGGGATTCCAGCGCGAAAGCGTCCCGGCAATCGGCTGGTCGCAGCCGTAGCACATGGGCAGGTAGTCGATGCCGTCACCGTTCCAGCCGCGCAGCAGGGCGTAATCGCCGCCGATATCCGAGCCTTCGAGCCGCGACACCACCGCGCCTAGTTCGACATCGACTGTGACGACCGCCGAATAAAACTGACGCGCCGCTTCGTCGGTCACGGCGAGATAGCTGACGACAAAGCGCCGCCCGTTCGGGCTGAAGCCGCCGATATTCCACAGCACGACGCCGTCATTCGCCAGCCTCAGCGTGGTGCAGCACGTCCCGAACGCGGCTATAGAGACGGTCAGCCGCGAATTCGGCGTGAAATTCAGCACCGCCAGCGCCCGCAAATCCGACGACGCGGCAACCAGCGGCGCGCTCGGCAGCGCCCCGGCGTGCAGCACGAGCGATCCCGTTGGGATGGTCGAGGCGATGCCATCCGCCGAGAGAACCTGCAGGGCGCTCGCGCCTTCGGCAAAGGCGACGACTCGCCACTCCCCGGCGTCCTGAGCATACGCGGCAGACGGCAGCACCAGAATCAGGCTGAGCAAGAATAGTATCTTCATGAAGTGTCGAGCGCCCCACCCTTCATTTCCGTAGCTCAACATGGATATTACAACTGGCGGCGGCGGCGAAATGGTTGCCTGCTCTACGCCTCGGCGTCGCTTGCCCGCTCGCTGCCCGCTTCCAGCGCGCGATCATCGCCAGCCTTGAGCAGCTCCGCCGTCTTATCCGCCAGCTTCGCCAATTCGCGCAGCCACTTCTGGGCATCGGCTTTGCGCCTGTCGTTGGTTGCCTCGAAGCGGTCGTTCGCCAGCTTCATCAGGTTGGCGGCGCTGGCGAAGTCGCGCTGGTGATAATACGTCAGCGCCAGATAGTAGAGCGTCTCCGGGCGCTGGGTGTCGGCGTAATAGGCGGCGGTGAAGTGCTGGAGCGCGTCGTCCCAGTTTCGATCCTTGAAGGCGATAATCCCCCTGCCGTAGTGCGCCAGCATCTCGTGCGGGAACAGCCGCAGCGCGTGGTCGAAGTCATCGAGCGCGCTCTGGGTTACGCCGTCTTCGAGATACATCAAGCCGCGCGCGGCGTAGTATTCGGGCTTCTTCGGCAGCGCGGCGATGGCGTTCTTCATGTTGTCGATTGCCGCGTCGAAGTCGCCCTTCCTGAAGGCTTCGAGCGCCTGCTTGTAGTATGTGTCGGCTTCGTAGCGCGTGAAGCCGAGATGCTGGTCGATGCGCGCCATATCCGCTCCTGTAGCAGCGCCCGTTCACCTATAGTATATTCCAGACATTTGAACAGGATGAGGCGCGGACGATGGATTTCGAACTAAGCAGCGAACAGCGGATGTGGCAGCGTGCCGTCCGCGACTTCTGTGAGAGCGAACTGAAGCCATATGCCGCCGAAGTCGACGAGGACGCGCGGCTTCATTGGGAGTCGATCCGCAGGATGGCGGACATCGGTTTGCTGGGCATGGAAGTGCCGGAAACCTACGGCGGCATCCAGACCGACGCCCTCAGCCTGGTGATCGCCCTCGAAGAACTGGGACGCGCCTGCGGCTCGACCGCGCTTTCGCTGGCGGCGCATAACGGCTTGGGCTGCGCGCCGATCACCCGCTGGGGCACGCCCGACCAGAAAGCCGCGTGGCTGCCGAAGCTGGTCAGCGGCGAGTATCTCGGCGCGCTGGCGCTGACCGAGCCAGGCGCTGGCTCCGACCTGCT
Source organism: Anaerolineae bacterium (assembly GCA_020848855.1). The sequence continues at coordinate 3,530 of JADLHH010000342.1, forward strand.
TTCGGTGCGCACCACCGCCCGCCGCGACGGGAACGAGTGGGTGATCGACGGCGCGAAGGCATGGATCACCAACGCCGGCATCGCCCCGGTGATCACCGTGCTGCTGAAAACCGGCAGCAAAGGCGGCTCGCACGACTTCAGCCTGATGCTGGTCGATACGAAAACCCCCGGCGTGAGCATCGGCACGCCGGAGAAGAAAATGGGCGTGCGCGGTTCGCCGACGCATATGCTCAGTTTCGACGGCGTGCGCGTCCCGCTCGACTCGATCCTCGGCGACGAAGGCTACGGCTTCCCCCAGACGATGCAGACGCTCGACAACGGGCGCATCGGCATCGGCGCGATCAGCGTGGGGCTGGCGCAGGCGGCGTTCGAGGAAGGCGTGAGTTACGCCAGGCAGCGTCGCGCCTTCGGCAAGCCAATCGCCCAGCACCAGG
>JADLHH010000343.1 GCA_020848855.1 Anaerolineae bacterium
AACGAGTATTTCGGCGCGCTCGAAGCGGGCTTCGCGGATGTTGTTGACCAGAAGATGAGCCGTGAATTCGCGCAGTTGGGCGCGAAAGCGGGCGGGCTGACCGCCGAAGCCGCCGCGTGGATGGGGCTGAAACCGGGCATCGCCGTCGCGGTCGCCAACGTCGACGCGCATGTGACTGTGCCCGCCGTCGGCGTCGTCGGCAGCGGCGCGATGGTCATGATCATGGGCACATCCACCTGCCACATGCTGATCGGTGACCGCGCCGAGACCGTCGAGGGCATGTGCGGCGTCGTGCGCGATGGCATCATCCCCGGCACTTACGGCTACGAAGCCGGTCAGAGCGGCGTCGGGGATATTTTCGCGTGGTGGGTCAACAACGGCGTGCCGCAGGAATATTTCGACGCCGCTAAACGCGAAGGCATCGACATTCACCAGTACCTTGAGCGCGAAGCCGCTAAACAACGCCCTGGCGAATCCGGCGTGCTGGCGCTGGACTGGGTCAACGGCAACCGCTCGATTCTGGTGGACGCCGACCTGAGCGGCATGTTCGTCGGCATGACGCTGGCAACGCGCGCGTCCGACATTTACCGCTCGTTGATCGAAGCCACCGCCTTCGGCACACGCCTGATTGTCGAGTCGTTCGAGAAACGCGGTGTGCCTGTGAACGAACTGGTGGCTGCGGGCGGCTTGCCAGAGAAAAACCGCCTGCTGATGCAGATTTACGCCGATGTCACGGGCAGGTCGTTCCGGCTGGCATCCGCCAAGCAAGCGCCCGCGCTCGGTTCCGCCATGCACGCGGCGGTAGCTGCGGGGGTTTACGCGAACATTCAGGCGGCAGCGGAAAAGATGGCGTCGCCCACCGACCGTGTGGTGCAGCCCATTCCCGAAAACACCGCCATTTATGACCAACTGTTCGCGGAATACGTGACGCTGCACGATTACTTCGGGCGCGGCGAAAACGACGTGATGAAGCGCCTGAAGAAGCTGCGTAACCAGGTTCGCGGCGTAGCAGTGTAGGTCAGAAAGTATTTACGATGTGAGGTGAGTAGGGGCGTTGTGCAAACAGTGTTTGCTTACAACGCCCTTTTTCTTCTATCCGTTGAGTGACCAATACGAAGGAAGCTATCATGATGCTCCAGAAATTACGTGAAGAAGTTTGTGCATTACATGCGGAACTGCCGCGCAACAACCTCGTCGCGTGGACGAGCGGCAACGTGAGCGCGCGCGACCCCGAAAGCGGCTTGGTTGTCATCAAGCCGAGCGGCATCAAGTTCGATGACTTAACGCCCGAAAACATGGTCGTGGTCGATGTAAACGGCAAGGTGGTCGAAGGCGAACACAAGCCCTCGTCAGACACCGCCTCGCACTGCTACATCTACCGCCAGCGCCCGGAAGTAAACGGCGTCGTCCACACCCATTCGCGCTACGCGACCGCTTTCGCCGCGCTGGGTCGCCCGATTCCGTGCGTGCTGACGGCGATGGCGGACGAATTCGGCGGGGCGATTCCCTGCGCCGGTTTCGCGCTGATCGGCGGCGAGGAAATTGGGCAGTTGGTGGTGGGCGAACTCGACCAGTGCCCCGGACCAAACGTCGCGGTGCTGCTGCAAAATCATGGCGTGTTCACCGTTGGCAAGAATGCCGAGTCCGCCGTCAAAGCCGCCGTGATGACCGAAGATAATGCCGCTATCGTATGGACGGCGTTGCAAATGGGAACGCCCCTGCCGATTGCCCAGGAAGATATTGACAAGCTGCACCACCGTTACACCTACGTGTACGGTCAGTAAGGCGATGCTTCAAAGCGAAGCGTGAGGCGCATTTCGCCGTGCAATTTGCATGACTTCGCATTTGAAGATGAATGCTAGAATAAAAGGTCATACAACATCGCCGATATTTCGGAGTAGGTGCTATGAGCCAACGCGCAGCAACCGCGCTTGGTTTGCTGGACGCCGTTGAAGCTGCTATTCTCGTGCTACAGGATGAACGTATTCTGTGGGCAAACAGTGCTGCAACGTTTCTGACAGGCTATGCCCCGCCTGAACTGCAAGGGAAACTCCTCACGCATCTCCTGCCCGCGCTTGAAAACAGCGAACAGATGCTGATCACTGCCGCTGGCTTGCCCGTCAACATCCGCCTCGCGCTCAAGCCGACGGAACTGGACGGTGAGCCAGCCGTTTTTGCAACCCTGACGCCGCTGCCCAAACCGACAGCCCCGGTTCCCCAAACCCAGACGATTGCTGAGGGAACCTACCGCCACGCGCTTGAAGACAGCAAGCAGGGGTTTTTCCTGCTGCAAAGCGTTCTCGACAGCAGTGGGGAAATTGTGGACTTCATTTTTGTCGACTCGAACGCCTATGGCGCGAGACTGGCAGGCGGCACAGCGGAAAGCCTCAAGGGGGAGAGCATTTTACAGCGCGTCCCCGTCGAGCAGAATATTGGCTATCTCGATGTTCTCATCGACGTGATTCAAAATCATAAAACGCTGGATCATGACTTCGGCTTTACCATGCCGAGCGGCGAAGTCGTTTGGTATCGCCGACAGGTCGTGCCGCTGGGGGATCAGCTCGCCATCTTCCTGAACACCATCACCGAAAGAAAGGAGATGGAAATCGCGCTGCGCGACAGCGAAAACCGCTACCGCGCCCTGTTTGACCAGTCGAACGATTACGTCACGCTGATCAGCTTTGACGGTATCTATTTGCTGGTGAACCGCAAATTTGCCGACACGCTGGGCTATACGCCTGAAGAAATGATTGGGAAACCCGTTGCGGACTTTATGCCGAGGCAGGAAGCAAAACAAAGCGCCCAGCGGCGCGAAGCCTTAATACGCGGCGAAGAAGTGCCGCATTACGTGCGTGTATTCCAGCGCAAGGATGGCGCAGAATTTCTCGGCGAAATTAACCTTTCGCTCGTGCGCGATACAGACGGCAAGCCGCTGTATGTGCAGTCGGTCATCCGGGACGTGACGGCGCATGAAGCGGCTGAAAAAGCCCTTCGCGAAAGCGAGGAACGCTACCGTATCATCTCGGAACTAATTTTCGACTATGCTTATGCAATGGGCATCGAACCGGACGGAACCTTCGTTCACGAGTGGATTACCGAGTCGTTCACCCGCATCACGGGGTACACGCGGCAGGAAATTGATTCAACAGGAAATGTCGCGCTCTACCACCCGGATGACGCGGGCAAAATCCCCGACACTCTTGCGCGCGTGCTCGACGGCGAAGCGACTAGTGACGAATACCGGATCATCACGAAGCATGGTGAGCTGCGCTGGATTCACCTTTTGCGCCAGCCCGTGTGGGACGAAGCGCAAAACCGTGTAGTTCGCATGTTTGGCGTGGCGCAGGACATCACCGAGCGGAAAGCGTGGGAAGAACAGCTTCGTCGCAGTGAAGAAAAGTACCGTTTGATCGCGGAAAACGCGACGGACATGATCACGGGGACGGCAGCGAACGGTATTCGCACCTATGTTTCGTCCGCCTGTATCAATCTGCTCGGCTACGAACCTGAAGAACTGATCGGCAAGCACAGCAGTCAGCTTATTCACCCCGAAGATATGGAAAGCGTGCGGCATGGCTGGGATTCGCTTCAGATTTCGACCGCGCCCGTGACGTTTATCTGC
>JADLHH010000344.1 GCA_020848855.1 Anaerolineae bacterium
CAACCGTGTGCTGGACGCCGGCATCAACTTCATCGACACTGCCAACGGCTACGGCGAAAGCGAGGCGCGCATCGGGCGCTGTATCAGTCACCGCCGAGACGAATTCTTCCTGGCGACGAAATGCGGTCTGGAAGTGGTCAACAAGGGCGATCACGACGAGACGCCGCGCAACTGGACTCGCGCGCATCTGATGAAAACCATCGATGAGAGCCTCGTCCGCATGAAAACCGATCACCTCGACCTGCTCCAGCTTCACGGTCCAACTGTCGAGGACTACGACCGCTACGAGGTCGGGCGCATTCTGGAAGACGCGCGGGCGGCGGGGAAAACCCGCTTCATCGGCGTCTCGACGACGCTCCCGCACCTGCCGTATTATCTGGAACTGGGCGTGTTTGATACATTCCAGATTCCATATTCCGCGCTTGAACGGGAACATGAAACCTGGATCAGCCGGGCAGCGCAGTCCGGCGCAGGCACGATCATTCGCGGAGGCGTCGCCAAAGGCGCGCCGGTGAAGCCGGACTCCGCTGGTTCGAACCAATGGGAAGATGCGCATCTGGACGATTTACTGGATGGCATGTCGCGGATGGAATTCATCCTGCGCTTCACCCTCAGCCACCCGCACGCGCACACGACCATCGTCGCCACCATCAACCCCGATCATCTGGCGCACAACCTGGCGGCGGCGGCGCGCGGCGCTTTGTCGCCGGGAGTTTATGCAGAAGCCAAACGCCGGCTCGCTTCACCCGCTGACACATCCATTTCCTGATCGATGGAGAGGAATCACTCATGTTAAGCACATTACGGACACAGGTGATCGTCGTCGGTGCCGGCGCTGCCGGGGTCAACGCTGCGCTCGCCGCCGCCCGCAACGGCGCGGAGACGCTGCTGGTTGAATATCACGGGTTTCCGGGCGGAATCTCGGCAACCCTGCCCTGGCTCGGCTTCCACGACAACACCTACCGCCAGATCATCAAGGGAATCCCCGGCGAGATCGCGCGGCGGCTGCAAGCCCTCGATGCTGCCTCGCCGTTCACGCTGGACGTGAAATGCGGCTCTGCCATCAGCGTAGACAATCATCGCTACAAGGTCTTGCTGATGGATATGTTCGAAGAAGCGGGCGTCAGGCTCATGCTGCACACTCAGGTGGTCGATACGCTGCGCGAAGGCGACCGGATCACCGGCATCGTCGTGGAACACAAATCCGGGCGTCAGGTCATTCTGGCGGACGTGGTGATCGATTGCAGTGGGGATGGCGATGTCGCCGCGCGCGGTGGCGCGGAATGGGAGAAGGGGCGCACCGGCGACGGACTGGTACAAGCCCCGACGCTGGTCTTCCGCCTGGGCGGGGTCGACCGTGAAGATTTCGTCGCCGGCTGCAAGAACCCCGATATCAAGTACCGCGAATGGCTGCTGCCCTACCCCGATTTGTTCGAAAAGACCGTGCGGCGGCTGGACGAGATGCCGGTCATCATCTGCGGCGGCTTCGCCGGGCTGGTGGAACAGGCGCGGCAGGCGGGCGATCACGACGTACCGCAGACGCGGGTCGTTGGCGTCAAGCTGCATCGCCCCGATCAGTTTCTGGTGGTCATGACGCGGGTGCTCGGTCTTGACCCGACCGATGTCAACAGCCTCACCGACGCCTATACCAAAGTCTACCAGCAAATCCCACAGTTACTGCGCTTCTTCCAGCGCTGGATGCCCGGCTTCGAGAATGCCTATCTGCAGGAGATCGCGCCGATGCTCGGCGTCCGCGAAAGCCGCCGGATCATGGGCGATTACGTGCTGTCGGCAGACGACGTGATCAGCGGGCGCGAGTTCGACGATGTGGTCGCGCTCGGCGGCTATCATATCGACATCCACCGCCCGTCCGGCACGTGGGTCGAATCGCGGAACGTGAAAACCTACGACATCCCTTATCGCTGCCTCGTCGCCCGCAACGTCGAGGGGCTGATGATGGCGGGAAAATGCCTCTCGGCGACTCACGAAGGCGTCGCATCCACCCGCGTCATCCCGATCTGCATGGCGCAGGGGCAGGCGGTCGGCACGGCTGCCGCCCTCGCGGTTCGGCAGGGCACGCCTCCGCGCGATGTTGATATTCGTGTGCTGAAAAACACCCTGATCGATCAGGGGGCGGAGCTGCGCCAGTCGCTCGGCGAGCCGGACCCCGCCGTGATCGAGCGCGTCGGTCAGCTCCCGCTGGATGAGCCGCCGACCACCGGCGAAAGCGACGAGGCGAGTCAGGGCGTCAACGCCTGGGTGCGCTAGCGACTGCGATGACGACCCGGCTGCGCGCTTCCCTTCTGATCCTCGGCGAGACCGCCTGCGGCGTCGCGGCTGCCGTATCCGCCGCCCATGAGGGAGTCGATACGATTCTCGTCACCTACGGCAACATGCTCGGCGGCGTGCTGCCGTCGCTCGGCGCGATAGAGACGCACTATCCGGGCGTGCGCTCACCGTTCGTGGAAGCCTTCAAGCGCCGCGTCATCGCCCACTATCGCGATACCTACGGCGAAGAATCGCCGCAGTTTCGCACCTGCACCACGCTGGAATCGAACAACCCGATGGTGACGTTCGAGCCGAAAGTGGCGGCGCGCGTCCTGCGCGAATGGGTCGAGGCGGAGCCGCGCATCCGGGTCATCCGGCGCGCCTGTCCGCTGTCGGTCGAAATGGCATTCGACCGCCTGACCGCCGTCAATTTTCGCTCATTTGACGCTGATCAGGATTGGCAGATCGAAGCGGACGTGTTCATCGACGCCACCGACGAGGGCGATCTGGCGGCGCTGGCGGGGGTTCCCTATCGCATCGGTCGCGAGTCGCGCCGGGAATATGGCGAGCCGCACGCGGGCAAAGTCTTCACCCGATACGTGCCGGGCAAATATCCGCTCGACGCGGCGCAGGGCAGGCTCAACCTGCTGCCCAAGTGGACAACGCTCGGTTTGATGAACGGCAGCACCGGCGAAGGTGACGACAATATCCAGGATTACAGCTATCGCCTTTGCCTGAGCAGCGATCCGCACAACCGCCGCCTGCCCGGCAAGCCGGACGGATACCATCGTGACGATTATCTGGCGATTGCCCTCGATCCCGACGCTGTCGGCACGCGCCCCTATGCGCTTCAGCATCGCTTTCTCACCTACAGCCTGCGCGACATGATCGCGGCGGATCACCTGATTCACGGGCACGCCCTGCCGAACGGCAAGCGCAGTTGGAACGCGACCAATTTCACCGGCGCGGGCAAGCGCTACCCCGAAGCGGACTGGCAGACCCGCCGCGAGGTTGCCGCCCGCCACCGGGATCACGCGCTGGGAATCCTGTATTTTCTGCAAAACGACGACGCCGTGCCGGAAGACATCCGGCAGATGGCGCGCGAGTGGGGACTGGCTCGCGACGAGTTCACGGAAACCGACAATATCCCGGAACACATGTACGTCCGCGAAGCGCGGCGGATCGTCGGGCGCTATACCTTCACCGAAAACGACAACATGCTCGCGCCGGGGCTGGAGCGCGCGCCCATCCAGCGCGACTCTATCGCCATCACCGAGTTCCCAAACGATTCGCTCCCCTGCACGACGGAGCGCCGAACCGGCACGCTGCCGGACGGTCAGACCTTCCTGATGGAAACCTCGCGCCCCGGTCAGATTCCGTACCGCTCGATTCTGCCCGAACACCTTTACAATCTGATTGTGCCGCTGTGCGCGTCGGTGACCCACGTGGCATGGGGCACATTTCGGCAAACCCCGACCCAAATCCAGATCGGCGAGGCGGCAGCCAGCGCCGCCGTCATGTCGCTGCGGCTGGGCACGCCGCCGGGAAAGCTGGACGCCCGTGTCGTGCAGGCGCAGCTATTGAAGTGGGGCGCGATGCTCTCGTTCTTCAACGATTTCGACATGGCAGCTCCCGAAGCATGGGTTCCGGCGATCCAGTTTTTAGGCACTTGCGGCTTTTTCGCATCCTATGACGCGCGCCCCAACGACCCGCTCACCGAAGCGACCGCCGCGCTCTGGGTCGAAACCGCCGGGCTGATGCGCGACGGGCGCTCGTTCGACCCCAACCAGCGCGCCCGGCTGCTGCCGTCCGATGCGGTCGATCAACAGGACGAGCCGATCACGCTCGCAGACTTCGTGCGCCTGCTTGCCGACCATATGCCCGATGCGCAGCCCGCAGCCATCGGCGCAGGCGACGCACCCGTAACCCGCGCCCAGGGTGGTCAGATCATCGACGCGCTGCTGACGAAAACCGCTACAGCGGGCATTGACGCATAATAGACGAAACTCGCAGTCTAATCTCAGGGAGACATTCATGGATCAGCTTCTGAAAAAACTCCAGCAGTTCGATACGCCAACCATCTGCAACGTGATCGAGTTGTTCAACCTGCGTCCGCGCACGGCTGGCTATTTCGACGCCAGTATCCGCGCCAACTTCCCCGAACTGCCGCCGATGGTCGGCTACGCAGCGACGGTCACCTGCCGCACCGCCATCGCCCCACGCGCCGGCGATGCGTACCATCGCCTGACCGATCAGCCGGAGCGCTTCGCCGAACTCTCCGGCGCTCCGGTCGTGGTGTTCCAGGACCTCGACAACCCGGTGGCAGCCGCCACGTTCGGCGAAATCATGTGTACTACCTATCAAACGTTCGGCGCGGTTGGCTTGATCACCAGCGGCGCGGGGCGTGACCTCGAACAGGTGCGGGCAATTCAGTTCCCGGTGTTCACGGGCAGCACCATCGCCTCGCACGGGTACATTCAAATCCTGCAACTGCATATCCCGGTTCACGTCGGCGGGCTGGCAATCTACCCCGATGACCTGCTGCATGGCGATTTGAACGGCGTGACAACCATTCCGCGTGCGATTGCGTCCGAGGTGGCAGACGTGGCGACCGAATTCGTCGCGGCGGAACGCATCATCCTGGACGCGCTTCACGGTGAATCCGTCGCGCTGGAACAGGTGAAAGCGGCAATCGCCGAAGCGGATGCCCGGATGGCGGCGCTGCGGCAGCGTGTGGCTCGCGCCGCGACACCCTAGGACAATTTTTCGATGCTGCCGATGATACGCCGGCTTGAGCGCTGGCAGAATCGGGCTGCGCTGGTGACCGGCGCGTCATCCGGCATTGGCTGGGCTGCATCGGTCGCGCTGGCAGAGCTTGGCATGAAAGTTGCCATAGCCGGGCGGCGCGCCGAGCGGCTGGCGCTGCTGCGAGAACAGCTTGAGGCGCTGGGCGCTCAAACCCTGACAATTCCCGGCGACCAGACTGACATGGAAACCAACCGGCAGATGTTCAGGCTGATTCGCGAAAGCTGGGGAGGCGTCGACGTTCTCATCAACAATGCGGGCGTCACCTGCGGTCGAGGCGTCACAGGCGAGGATTTCGCGGTGCTGGAACGATGCCTCGACCTGAATCTGAAGGCGGCGCTGCTGTGTATGCAGGAAGCCGCCGCCGATATGCGCCCCAGGCAGGACGGCGCGATCATCAACATCAGTTCGCTGAACGCCCACCGCGTTATCCCCGCGCGCGGGGCAGCCGTTTACGCGGCAGCTAAACATGCCCTTCGCCTGCTCACGGATGGGCTGCGCACGGAGTTTGCCGAGGCAAAGCTGCCCATCAAAGTCGCAGCCATTTCGCCGGGGCTGGTGGCGACCGAATTCCACCGAAGCAGCCCGGATGCGTATGCCTTTCGCCCGCTGATGCCTCAGGATGTCAGCGACGCGGTGCTGTACATTCTGGCGGCTCCGCCCCACGTCCAGGTTTGCGACATACTCCTCCGGTCGGTCGAACAGGTTGACTGAGCCGCAGCGTCGATCTCACGAAAGCGGGTTTTGATAACGCAGCAGGTGAGCGAGCAGCGCCGGACCCTGCCCCCAGGGAAATCCCGCGCCGACCGGGATGGCGTTGTAGTGAGCGGCATCGCCCGGCGGGGTCGCCACCGAGACGCCTTCGAGCAGCCCATCCGGCGACATGCGCCGCCGCAGCGCAATCCACGCGGCATCGGCGCTGGCTTGATAATCCGGCGGCAGCAGTTCGCTGCCAATCCCTTCGGCGATGCCGTAGCCGAACATCGCCGTCAGCGATCCTTCGACGTAGGTGTCGGGCTGGTCGAGCACGGTCGCCCACTCACCATCCGGTCGCTGATGCGCGACCAGCGCGGTGACCAGCCGTTGAAAACGCAGGTGGATTTCGCCGTATGATGGATGCGCGGCGGGCAGCGACCGCAGCGTCTTGAGCATCCCCAGCAGCGCCCAGCCGTTGCCGCGCCCCCAGAACGCGCCGTTGACCCGGTTCGTCGCGCCGTTGTACTGGTGATAAAACAGATGGGTCGCGCCGTCCTGCAGCAGCGCGGCATAGCCGAGCAACTGGTCGGCTGCCCGGTCGAAGCAGCGCACGTCGCCGGTGGCTTGCGCCAGCCGGCACAGAAACGGCGCATCCACTTCCATGCAGTCGACGTAGAGGAAGTCGTGATAATCCGGGTGCTGCGGGCGGTGAAGCAGCGCCCCGGCTGTGGTTCGCGGCAGCGTGTCCAGGTACGCGGCGAGCGCTTCGGCACGCTCCAGATAGCGCCGCTCTCCGGTCGCTTCCCAGGCGTCGAGCAGCAAGCCCCCCGGCGCGGAGTGATCGGCTTCCACCAGCGGGCGCGCCAGCCATTGATCGAGCAGGGCGATCACGCGCTGCCGGCACTCCGGCGCATCCAACCAGTCCCCCGCCTGCCAGACCGCTTCCAGCGCGATCCCTTCGCCAAACCCCCAGACTTTGAACGGGTATTCCAGAGTGCGCTCGACAATTGCGTGGATACCTGGAATCGGGCGACTGTCGAGGGTCATCGCTGGAGCGCCCGGAGCGTGTCTTCGTCGATCTGAATACCCAGTCCCACACCCTCCGGCAGATGATAGCGCCCCTGCTCGCAGCGCAGCGGCGTCGCCAGCAGGCTGTTGGCGAGCGCGAACACCGGCGGCTGGTATTCCAGCAGCCACAGATTGGGGATGGCGGCGGCAGCGTGGATCGATGCCGCGATGCACACCCCCAGCCCGACGCTCAGGTGCGGCGCAATCGGGATATTGAAGGCTTCCGCCATGCGAGCGATCTTGATCAATTCGGATAACCCGGTGCGCCCTACGTCCGGCTGAAGCAGGTCAGCGCCGCGCTGCACCAGCCAGGGCTTGAACTGGTAGCGCGTGCGCTCGGTTTCGCCGATGGCGATAGGGACTGCCGACGCCTGCGCCAGCAGGACATGCGCGTCGAGGTCTTCGGGGTTCATCGGCGCTTCCAGCAGGTCGGCATCCAGCGCTTCCAGCCGCCGGGCGAGCCGCACCGATTCGTCCAGCGTGTAGACCCAGTGCGCGTCGAGCAGCAGCTTCGACTCGCTGCCGAGCGCGTCGCGCAGCGCGCCGATGCTGTCGCTGTCGGCGTCGATGCCATAACCCGCCGCCAGCTTGAAGTCCAGAAATCCCTTTGCTGCCCAGTCGAGCGCCAGCGCGACCCGCTCCGCGTCGGTCGGGCGCGGCAGCCCGGAGACATAGCACGGGATGGTCTCGCGGTAGGCGCCACCCAGCAGCATATACACGGGCTGCCGGAGCAGCCTGCCGCGCAAATCCCACAGGGCGATATCGCACGCGCTGATGGCGTCGAGCATGAAGCCGCCGTAGTAGCCGCGCTCGCGCATCAGGTCGTACATCTTATTCCACAGTACATCGACTGCCAGCGGGTCGCGCCCGACCAGCACCGGCGTCAGCAGTTGCTCGATGATGGTGGCGACGACTTCCGGCGCGACCGGCGCGAGCGCTTCGCCCCACCCGACTGCGCCGTCGTCGGTGGTAATTTTGACAAACGTCGTCTCGAAATAGGCGGAATACAGCGCGCGGTACGGCGGGCGCAGAAAGTAATTCGCTTCGCTGCTGCCGGGGGGCATCGCGCCCAGATACGCTTCATCGCGCCGGATGCGCAGCGGGATCGCCTGGATATGTGCGATTTTCGTCATGATGTGGCTACTTCGCCTGTTCGGTGACGCGCGAATGATTCGACATCCGCCGGCTCCCCTGCAGCTTGGGCGGCATGGTCACGTAGCCCAGCCGCATCGAAATTCGGTCGGCGATTTCGATGGCGGCGTTGATCAATTCATCGCGCCGCTCGTTCCAGCGCAGCGTGCTGAGCGGACCGGAAATGCTCATCGCCGCGATCACCTTGCCGCTCTGATCGCGGATCGGGCTGGCGACGCACGCACGCCCGAAAGCGAGTTCTTCCATCTCAAGCGCCCACCCCTGTGACCGGACTTCCTGCAGTTCGCGCTCCAGCGCGTCGGGGTCGGTCAGGGTGTGCGCGGTATAGGCGTACAGATTCAGGCGCTGAATGCAGGCGGCGCGGTCGTCATCCGGCAGCGACGCCAGCAGCACCTTGCCCATGCCGGTCGCGTGCAGCGGGTTATGCCGCCCGATCATGGTGTAATGGCGCGGCACTTCCGGCGGGTCGATGTGGGCGAGGTAGAAAATCGAGTCGTGGTCAAGCACGGAAAGATTGATGCCCAGCCCTAATACGCTGTTGGCGCGCTGCATTTCGTTGAGCGCTTCCATGCGCAGGCGGTTGTGGTTGAGCGCGACCCCGGCGAGGGTGATGATCGTGCGCCCCAGCCGGTAGAAGCCGGTATCTTCATCACGGACGACGAAGCCTTCGTGTTCCAGCGTCCCCAGCATCCGTGACGCAAGGCTGACCGTCAGGTCAAGCTGGTTGCTGATATCGGTCACCCGCAGCAGCGGGGTTTCGTCGGTGAAGCAGGTCAGAATATGCACCGCCCGCGTAACGCTCTGGGTCAGGCTCGTCTGCGAATTATTGCTCATAGGCTCGATCCTCTCTCGATGCCAACCGATTGACCATCGCTTCTGGGTTCAGCAGGTTTTCCGGCTGCCGCCCACCAAAAAATTGTAGCAAACTCTCCACCGCCGAGCGTGCTGTTGCGGCAAGCGCTTCGTGCGTGTACGCGCCCAGATGCGTGGTCGTGATCACGTTCGGGCGGTTCAGCAGCTCCGGCTCGACACGCCCTTCTACCGGATGCACGTCGAGCGCCGCCCCCGCCAGATGCCCCCGGTCGAGGCTGTCTGCCAGCGCGTGCGTGTCCACGACCGCACCGCGCGCCGCGTTGATCAGAAACGCGCCCTGCGGCATACGTGCCAGCGCGGCGGCGTCGATCATATGGTGCGTCAGGTCGGTCAGCGGCACGTGCAGGCTGACGATATCGGACGTTTCCAGCAGCGTTTCCCGCGAGACGAACGGAATCCCGTTTGCCTGCGCGAATGCTTCGTCCGGGGCGATGTCGTGGGCGATCACGCGCATCTCGAAGCCCAGCGCCCGGCGAGCGACTTTCCTGCCAATGCGCCCCAAGCCGATGATGCCCAGCGTCTTGCCCGCCAGTTCGACGCCCGGCTCGCGCCGCCACACGCCCGCCTGCACCCGGTTGTGATTGCTGACGATGCGGCGCAGCAGCGCGATCATCAAGCCGAAGGTCAGTTCGGCGACCGACGTGCTGTTCGCGCCGTAGGGGACGGTGACGAGCACGCCCGCCCGCGTCGCCGCGTCCAGATCGACCATGTCCATGCCGACGCCGTTGCGGGCGAGGATGCGCAGCTTCGGGCAGGCGCGGAATAGAGCGTCCGTCACTTCGTCCAGCCCCAGAATCACCGCCTCGGCGTCGCCAATGCACGCGCTCAGCTCTGCCACGCTGAGCGGATACGCGCCCGCGTTGATCGTCACGTCGATTCCGGCATCGCGCAGCGGCTGAAACACATCCGGCAAATCCGCCAGCATGGGCGGGGTCACGAAGACTTCAGGCATGACCACCCCACGCGCGGCGCAGCAGGCGCAGCCAGTTGCCGTGCATAATCCGGGCGATGTCGGTTTCGGCGTAGCCGCGCTGCGCCAGAATTTCCGGGATGCGCTGCAGGTCGGCGATGGTGTCGAGGTCGCACGGGGATTGTTCGCGCCCGTAGCCGCCGTCGAGGTCGGTGCCGATGGCGGCGGTGTCGCTCCCGCCGGTGATCTGGCAGACGTGATCGATATGATCGACCACGTTCGCCAGCGTGACCCGCTCGTTGGTAGATACGCCCTTGATCCAGCCGGGCTGCAGCATCCAGGTGTCGAACGCCGCGCCGATCACGCCGCCGCGTTCGGCAATCGCTTTGATCTGGCGGTCGTCATACTGGCGCTGGTGCGGGACGAGCGCCCGGCAGTTGTTGTGGCTGGCAAGCACCGCGCCGTCGAAATGATCGAGCGCCTGCCAGAAGGCGCGATCCGACAGATGCGTCAAGTCCAGCGCAAAGCCGAGCGACTGCATCCGCGCCAGCAGCGCCAGCCCCGTCTCGGTGAAGCCGTCCTCGACGCTCGTGCCGCCTGCGTAGCGCCCCATGCCGTAATGCGCCGGACCGATCAGCCGCAGACCTGCCGCCCACCATGCTTCAAGCTGAGCCGGGTCGAGTACCGGGTCGGCACTCTCCATGCTGATGACGATGCCGAGCGGCGGCGCTTCGCCGGGGATTTCCGCCGCGTCCCACGCCTGCCATTCGCCGATATGCGCATCAAGCTGCGCCGTATTCGTGATGACGCGGGCGAACCCGCCCTGTTCCAGCCCACGATAGTAGGCAAGCTGCCCCTGCGCGACACCATACGCCTGCGCCGGCGAGCGAAAATCGACGTTCGGCGCAGGGCGTCCGGTCGAGCGCGCCAGCACGGTCGCAAAGCACAGCGCGACCCGCCCGCGCCGCAAGTCCGGCAGCGCGACGGTATTCTGACCGCGTCCTTTGCCGGGCACGTCGGCTTCCTGCGCCCGGATGGTGTAAACGGCGCTGGTCAGGTCACGATTCCACTGCAACGCATTCCACGCCAGGTCGAGATGCGCGTCGATAATCAGCATCGTGAATCCTTCTGCAAGGCGATGCAGCGAACGCCGGGTCGCCTGGTCACGACGGCTGCCCGCCGGTCGCGTGACGCGCCAGCGCCCTTTGCGCCGCGTCGTCAATCATGCGGAAGATGTCATACTGCGGCGTATAGCCGAGCACCCGGCGCGCCTTGTCGACGCTGGTGTCGTAGCGGTAAGCGGTCGTCGCCAGCGCCACGCGCACCACGTTCATGCCGGTGACGCGAGCGAGGTACGGCACGGCTTCGTCGAAATTGAAGCTGGACGCCGCGCCGATATTGAAAACGTCGCCGGGCGCAGCCGGGTGTTCCAGACCGAGCACAATTCCCTGAATCATATCGCGCACGTCGCACATGCCCATCCGGTACGGCACGCCGTCCGGGCTGCAGCCGATATAATGCTGCTCGGCGGGCGTCGCTATAGCACGCAGCGCGTCCAGCGACCGTTCGACGGCGGGCGAGGCGGGCAACCCTTCAAGCTGCCGAATCTTCGCATTCACATAGAAGCGTGGTCCCGAAAAGAAGCTGTTCGGGTCGAGCAGTTCGTCGGCTGCCTGGGTATGCGAAAAGCGCAGGATGACGCACGGCAGGTTCAGCCGCCGCCCGTAGTGCCGCACCATGTCTTCCGCCAGCAGCTTGGTCATACCATAAGCGCTGGTCGGCAGCGTTGGGTGGGCTTCGTCGAGCGGCTGATACTGCGGGTTCAGTTCGGGGTAAACTTCGCCGGAACTCGCCAGCACGAAGCGCCCGATACCGGCGCAGGCGCGCAGCAGGTTGAACGTGCCCATCACGTTACTCTCGAACAACGCGGCTTCATCTCTGGGATGCCAGCTCATCAGCGCCGCGAGGTGGATCACCGCTTCGACGCCTTCGGTCGCCCGGCGCACCGCTTCAGCATCGAGCAGGCTGCCGACCACCATTTCATCCGGTACGACCCCGCGCGGCTCGCCCAAATCGAAGCCGCGCACGATATGACCGCGCTTTTGCAGCGCCGCCACCAACTGGCTGCCAATCCGTCCGCTGGAACCTGTCAACAAGACATGCATGATTTACACCTGCCAGCGCCGCAGCGCTGATTCGTCAAGGTCGATGCCGAGACCGGGCTGGTCGCTCAGGTAGATACAGCCATCCCGGAAGTCGAAGGGCTGGTTCAGAACGCCGTTGAGCGCATTGTCTTGCTTGAGCGGCATTTCGCAGGTGAACAGATTCGCGCCCGATGCCGCCCATTGCAGCGACGCTGCCATATAGATCGCCGTGCCGGTGCTGACGTGCGGCGCGAACGGCACGCCGTACACATCCGCCAGCGTCGAAATCCGGCTGCACTCGCTGATGCCGCCCGCGCGCCCCACGTCCGGCTGCACCAGATCGAGCGCTCCGGCGGCGAGATAATCGTTGAATACCCAGCGGTTGCACAGACATTCGCCGCCCGCCACGCGCACGTCCAGGAATTCGCACAGGCGCGCGTAATCCGCACGATTTTCCGGCGGCAGCGGCTCTTCCAGCCACAGGATGTTGAAGCGCTGCATCAGCTCGCCCGCGCGCCGCGCCAGCGCCAGATCGTAAGCGCCGTTGACATCGACCGCGATGCCCACGCCCGCGCCGACCGCTGCCCGCAGCGCTTCCAGCGCGTGACAATCCCGCCCCAGATCGCTGCTGAGCTTCACCTTGAACGCGCTGTAACCCTGCTCGACCAGCGCCCGCGCCTGTTCCACCAGCGCCTCAACCCCGGCTTCGCCGTCCTGCGCCCGCAGGCTGGAGGCATATACCGGGACGCGCTCGCGGATTTTCCCGCCGAGCAGCTTGGCAATCGGCGCGCCGGCGTGCTTCCCCAGGATGTCCCACAGCGCGATGTCAACGCCGCTGATGGCTTCCAGCAGGTAGCCGCTGCTGTTGCCGCGCAGGCGCATGGTTGAGTACATCGCTTCCCACAGCGGGTGGATGTCGGTCGGGTCGCGCCCGATCAGCAGCGGCATCAGCAGCGTTTCGATCACCGTTTTGGTGATCTCGCCGCCGACCGGCGTGTGCGCTTCGCCCCAGCCGACGATGCCGCTGTCGGTCTGAATCCGCACGACGACCGCTTCATTGGCAGGAGCGTAAACCGCATGTGACCGCCACAGCGGTGGATAATCGGCGCGAGGATCGCCGGTGTTCGTCTGCCGGTCGCCGGCAGAAGAATCCGCGCCCCAGTAGGGTTGATTGTCGTCAAACGGGATGCGCACGACGAATGCTTCGATGGCTTCAATCTTCATGCGACCCACCCCTCGACGATGTAGGGCTTCAGCGCGTCCTCGCGCATCGTGATGCCCAGCCCCGGCGCGTCCGGCACGACGAAATAGCCGTCCTCCACGCGCAGCGGCGTCTCGATCACCACGTTGCCGAGCGGATTCGTGCCGTACCAGAATTCCATCCACGTCTGGTTGGGCGTGGCGGCGGCGACGTGGGCGCTGGCGGCGAACTGCACCGCCGAGCCGATGCTGACGTGCGGCGTGCAGGCTTTCCCAAAAGCGTCGGCGATATCGGCGATGCGCTTGCATTCGGTGATGCCCCCCGTCCGGCACACGTCCGGCTGCACCACGTCGATGCTGCCCGCCAGCAGCAGGTCGCGCACCTGCCAGCGGTTGAATATCTGGTCGCTGGCGATGGGAACGTTCAGGCTGCGCACGATCTGGGCGTGTTTCTGAAAATCCTCCGGCGGCAGCGGCGCTTCCAGCCAGCCGACGTTCAGCCGTTCGAGCGCGCGCCCCAGCCGCAGCGCGTCTTCGAGCGTGTACATCCCGGCGGTATCGACAAAGATCGTGAAATCGTCCCCCAGCGTCTCGCGCACGACCTCGACCGAGCGAATGTCACCCTCGACACCCAAGCCGATGCCCATTTTCGTGCCGTGAAAGCCGCGCGCGCGCACGTCGCGGGCGGTATCGCGCAGCCTGTCCCACG